>JAPLDV010000026.1 GCA_026391235.1 Bacteroidia bacterium
AGTTTGGAAATGGAACAGATGCACCTGACCTGCGATTATTTCGCGATTTCGAAGCGGGGCTAAGAACAGACCTTGGGTTTACTGCAGGAGGTGCGATAAAGACACAGGATGCTGTCACAGGAAGTTCAGGTCTTTATACTTCGCATACAAAATTGATAAACGAGCATTTGTTTATTTACAACCATGATGAACACGCGACTTTTTACTTAAATTACATGGGGTATAATGACGCGTACACTCAAACTCGTGATTTCTATATTGGGGATGGAAAAGGGGCAAAGATCGCTTTATTTAAGGCGTCGGATAAGTCTTTGGAAGTTGTTGGAGGAGTGACAGCTGTAAAGGTAAGCAACGGTGGAAACCCTTTACAAATGGGTATGGTAGACATTGGACCATGGAATATGAATAGCAGTGGGTACGGCACAGACTACATATATGTTTTACCTATTTTAACAACTGGAACGATTGTAAGCTGGCAAGTAAATGTATATGGTGATTCTCAACAAGTCACGTATAATTTAACACATATCGACGGATATGGGGTCGGAGCCGGAACATCCTATTTAATGAACTTTGGAAGTGTTTGGTATATAAGATGTAGAGCATGGATAACAAAAGCATTCGATAATTCTGGATTTTCGTCAATATTAATAAACCGGGGAAGGAACTATCACATACTGGTACAGATAAGGAGGAAACATGGAAACAATTACTCAAGGAACTGACCACATTATCCGACTCACCATCACTGACGCATCAACAGGCGCAGCGATTGACGTCCGGACGTGGGATTTATTTTTCTCGATGAAGAAGAACCACACCGACACTGAAATACTAATCGAAAAGACAGAAGCAGACATGACCATTTCCGGAACCGGGTACAACGTCGTGGATATAACACTGACCTACACCGAAACAAACATCGATCCCGGACAATACTATTTTGATGTCAAGGTAACGAACAGCAGCGGGACAATATCATTGTTACCCCCTCGATTACTCGAAATCGTGTTCTCAATTACCGATCCGGAGACACACTAATGACCGAATACAAAGTGAAGGTAGGACACGTCACGAATTATAATATCGCAGTATCCACAATATCCGGATACTCTGCAAATCTGGAAACGTACTTTGATTTATACCTTGAAGGCATCCGAACAGGGTCAACCATAGCCGTCCCGACACCCGGCGGGCAGCATTGCTTATTCACCGTACCATTTAACTGCACGATAACTGGTTTCACCATCGCGTCAGACATATCCGGATCCACAATGATCGACGTTCTTTCTTCCGGAACTTCGCTGGTAGGCACAGGCAACATGCCAACACTAACTAACACCACAAAAACATCAGCTCTGGCAGTTGGATGGACGAATGTCACACTCGTTAAAAATGACGTAATTTCCTTATCACTCGGAGCCGTATCCAGCTGCAAAAGAATTTCTGTAAGGTTGGACGTGACAAGATCATATTAACCGGGCTGGGGCGAGTTCCGGCGGCAACTGGAATATAAACTGGAATGGAACGGCGGTATGTTGCTTGCTGTTCCACCGCACAACACCAGCCGCACCTGCCCCGTCTGCGATCACGTATCAAAAGACAACCGACTCACGCAGGCTCAGTTTCTGTGTGTCAGTTGTGGGTACGAAAACAATGCCGACGTGGTCGGTGCAATAAATATTTTAGAGCGGGGATACCGCTTGTTAGCCTGTGGAGAATCGGCGCAGTCAGGCCGTTCAGTGAAGCAGGAACCCTCCGAAGTAACTCAAACAGTTTTTGCTGTCTGAGTACCGTAGGAATCCCCTTCCTTTAGGGAGGGGAGGATGTCAAGCAGTTGGCCGAATCAATGATTTGCTGGGTTTCCAAAACAAAAATGAAATACAGAAGAGATTTAACGGAAAGTATTGATAAAACAAACGATTATTTACAAATCAGGTCTGAAAAAATGCATGATAAATTTCGATGTAAGGAAAATGAGTTTAAAATACCATCGTAATGACAGTATTGTTTTTGCGTAAACAATGTTATACTTCAGGAATATACTCCCACTGATTTAATCAGTGGGTTCCCCAAAATACACAAATAAGTTAATTTTATGGAAACTGTAAGATATTTAGCATATAATAGGGTATAGATACTTATTTTGCAGAAAAGAGGGGTATATTATATGTCGGAGGACAAAAATATGGAGAATGCGTATCTCATAGAGTTCACACGCAGAATTGTACTTGAACAGTCCGACGTAACAGTATCCCGAATATCTGCAATTATTGATGAACGAATAGCAGGAAGATACGTTAACAACAGAGATTGTGAATCCAGACGAATTGAATCTGAAAATAAAACTGCCAAGCAGTACAAAACGCTTTTAATTTTGATTATAATCGCACTGGTTTTGGCTGGATTTGCCGCAGGAATAAAGTCAATTGAGCTTCTGTCTAAACTTCAAAATATACGTTCAGGGTTAGGGGTTTAAAATGTCTGATCAGAATTCAGCTAGTATACCAACACCCCGATTTCGAAGAAAAACATTTTCCGGGTTTGATATAGCCGACCGATTGCCGCCGCCGGCAGTTACTTCCTTCGCAGTTGTCAGCATCGGAAGTTCTATCGCACCAAAACTTTACTTATCCTGGATTAAATCAGCGTGGGACGGGGCGTCTGTAAACGACGTCCAGCGTTACACTATTTTAAGATCAATTTTACCGGATTCTGAATTCGACGTTATATTTAATTTAGAAGCCGGGTCCCAATCCTGGATAGACGACACCGTGACTGTCGGCGTGCACTATTACTACATTGTCCGAACAGTTGATTCAATGCCAAATTCATCAGATTCAACAATTGAATCAGCAACACCAGATACCGAACTGATTGAACCGGTAACAGCCTTCACAGCTTCGGACATATCTAATGATCAAGATACAAAAATATTATTGGAGTGGACGAAATCTGTCGATGACGCAACGGACGTCGCCAGCTATAAAATTTACCGTTCCGAACTCCCTGATTCCGCATTCTCGCTGGTGCATACAGCTGATCCCGGCACTGAGACCTGGACCGATACGAATGCGACTCTTGATACTAAATATTATTACTATGTCCGGACGACCGACACCAGCGCAAATACCGCCGACTCAGAGACCAAAGACGCAACGGCGACCGATCAGCTGGTCAATGGCGTGACTGGGTTCACTGCCGCTGATATCGAAGACGATCAGGCCACCAGTATCAAACTGGACTGGACCAAATCTGTCGATGATGCAACGGACGTTGCCAGCTACAAAATTTATCGTTCCGAACTCCCTGATTCCGCATTCTCGCTGGTGCATACAGCTGATCCCGGCACTGAGACCTG
>JAPLDV010000793.1 GCA_026391235.1 Bacteroidia bacterium
TCCAACGAACAGGAAGGGGAAGAAAAAGCGCTGCATGGCTAGCGGAAAGGATATCTTCGATAATTCGAGCAGGTTAAAGGTAACCGGACCCGCTGATTCCGAGAAAAAATAGAGGCCTAATAATCCTACAACCAGCAAAGCAGAGCCTCCCATCAGCATCAGCGTCAGTTTCATGGCTGAATATTCCTTAGGACCGCTTCCCCAGATACCGATCAGCAAATACATCGGGATCACGGCGAGTTCATAGAAGAGGAACATGGTAAAGAGGTCGAGCGAAATAAAGAACCCGAAAACTCCGGTTGCCAGCAATATCAGGGAGATATAAAATTCGCGGGCAAGATATTCAACCTGCCAGGAGGCGAAAATGCCTGCAAAAACAACTATCGATGCCAGCAGCAGCATCCATACGGCTATGCTGTCGACGCCAACGGCGTAGTGAATATTCAGGGTTTTAAACCAGGTAACATCACTCAGGAAGAGAAACTCCCCGGTTATGCCGGCTTTGCGCTGGGCAAAGAAGCTGAATACAAGAATCACTGCGGTAATGAGCTGGAGCGACATGCCTACCGCAGCTACTACCCTTGCACCCTTGAAATCTTTGGTAAAAACGATGGCAATCACCGTCAGTACAGGAATTATAACAAAAAGGTTCAGAATATTCATAATCGGTTTCTATTTCAGATTAAACCTCAATGATCAGATTAAAAAAGAAAAAATAAGCACCAGGAAGATCGCGGCGAGCACGAATACCATACCATATTGAGGCAGGTTCCCAGATTGCAGCCCTTTCACTCCTTTAGCACTGGCAACAGTTATCCAGCCGATTCCATTCATGGTTCCGTCGACAATATGCCTGTCGAACCAGGCAACCGGCCGTGATATATAATTGAAAATGATCTTTTTGGTAATAAACAGATATACCTCATCGATATAGAACTTGTTGTATACTGCCTGATAAAAACCGCCGAGGGATTTCGTAATCCGTTCAGGGATTAGTGATTCTTTCTTATAAAGAATCCAGGCGATAAGAATACCTGTTAATCCGATCAAAACCGATGGAATTGCAATGCCATAATCCAGATGAGTTTCAAAAGGTACCGCATCCGCTGTAACCAGTTTGCTGAAAGGGATATAGCCGGCAAAAATTGAACCGAAGGCAAGCATCATCAAAGGAATAGTCATCGTTAAAGGTGACTCGTGCGGCGTGTGATGATAATGCTTCTCCTTGCCCCAGAAAATATTGAAATAGAGCCTGAACATATAGAAAGCAGTTAATCCAGCTACCAGAAATTCGACGGCAAACAGGAGCTTATTGTGTTCATAAGCTGCCACCAGAATTTCATCTTTACTGAAAAATCCTGAAAGGAATGGAACACCGGCAATGGTTAAACAGGCAATCAGGAATGTGATATGGGTAATTGGCAGGTATTTCCTTAAGCCACCCATATCCTGTATAACATTGCTGTGAACGGCATGGATGATCGATCCTGCACCGAGGAAGAGTAATGCCTTAAACATCGCGTGGGTGAAGAGGTGGAACATGGAGGCCATGTAACCAACGCCTTCATGGCCCTCATAACCCGAAACGCCGAGGGCAAGCATCATATAACCGATCTGCGACAGGGTGGAGAAAGCCAGTACGCGCTTGATATCATACTGGGTACAGGCAATTACCGCCGCAAACAGGGAGGTAAATCCTCCAACGTATGAGATGACTGTCAGCGCATCCGGGGCCTGAAAATAGAATATGGGGAACATCCGGGCAACCAGGAATACACCGGCTACAACCATCGTTGCAGCATGGATCAGGGCTGACACTGGTGTCGGGCCTTCCATGGCATCGGGCAGCCAGATGTGCAGAGGGAACATAGCCGATTTCCCGGCTCCGCCCATAAATATCAGCAAGGCGGCCCAGGTCATGACCGACATGCCAAGAAAACTTACACCGGCTGTTGAGGCGAAAATGCTCTGATCGGCACCGGTAAGTATTTTAAAATCAAATGTTTTGGTAAAATAGGAGAGAACAAGTATCCCAATCAGGAAGCCAAGGTCGGCAAACCGGGTTACAATAAATGCCTTTTTCGAAGCAGCGACTGCCGAATCTTTTGAGTAATAGAATCCGATCAGCAGAAACGACGAAACCCCCACCAGTTCCCAGAAAATATACATCTGGAAAATGTTCGTGGATACCACCAGTCCAAGCATGGAGAATGTGAACAAAGAAA
>JAPLDV010000409.1 GCA_026391235.1 Bacteroidia bacterium
AGCAGCAGAAACCGGGATTTAGCTTGTCAGATAAGGAGGTGCGTGTGAAACATAGAATTTTAACCCAGATACCGTCAGGGTTCTCCGACAAGTTGGTGACCCCTGAACAAGCCATTGCAATCATCAAACCCGGTAGCAGAGTTTTTGTAGGTTCGGCTTGTGCTACGCCAAGGGTATTGACGAGAACTCTGGAGGGATTACAAATACCTATTCCTGACCTCGAGTTCTTTCATTTTCTGACTAATGGCGCTCTGCCGGTCGTGGATGGAGTTCACACCTCCCAATACTACCACAAGGTGTTCTTTGTCGGTAGCGATGAACGCCAGCCAACAGCCAGGGGAATCGCCGATTACATACCTATATCGCTGGCCCAAGTACCAGCCATGCTCGATAACGGCCGCTTTATGCCTGATATCGCTTTGATTCAGACAACGATGCCTGATGAACATGGTTACGTTAGCCTCGGTGTTTCAGTCGATATTGCATGGTCTGTACTGCAACGGGCACGGACTATCATTGCGGAGATTAACCCCAATATGCCCTGGACTATGGGTGAAACCACCATACCACTAGACCGAATTCATAAGGCGGTGTTGGTTGATTCACCGGTTATCGAGTACTCTCACAACCTCCCGGATAAAATTGCCGAACAGATTGCCCGTTACATTGCCGGCTTGATAGATGACGGTTCCACTTTGCAGATAGGACTCGGGCGAATTCCGAATGAGGCTCTTAAATATTTAAATAATCACAATGATCTCGGTATACATTCCGATGTTATCACCGAGACGATTTTGCCTCTCATCGAGAAAGGCATCATTACCGGTCGCAAGAAGACAATGTACAAAAACCGTATCGTTGCCAGTTGGTGCATGGGCTCCCGCCGATTCTACGACTTCATCGACGGCAATTCTATGTTCCATTTCGCTCCGATGGAAATTGTTTGCACTCCCAAGGCGATCGCCGACAACTACCGCATGGTTTCCATTACCCAAGCCTTTGCAGTCGATCTTACCGGACAAGTGTGCGCGGATCAATTTCAGGGAGAATTCTACAGCGGGGTTTCCACCCAGCCGGACTTCTTGCGCGGGGCCGCCCTGTCACCGGGCGGAAAGCCGATAATCTGCCTGGAATCGACTACTGATGACGGCGATTCCCGCATTCGTCCTCTTCTCCAGGAAGGAGAGGGAGTGACTGTGGCCCGCTCCGACGTCCATTATGTGATTACTGAGTATGGCATCGCTTATCTGTTTGGCAAAAGCATTCGCGAGCGGGCTTTGGCGCTGGCCGGTATTGCTCATCCCAAACATCGGGCAGAGTTGATTGAAGCGGCAAAAAGGCTGAACTATGTGCCGAAAGAGCACATAGTAACCAATCTCAGCGCTTATGCCGTCGAAGAAGAAAGGACTCTTTCCTTAAAAGGCAACCGCCAGGTTCTGATCCGTCCTTCGCGACCTGATGACGTAGCCATGATGCAGGAATTGTTTCATCGACTGAGTGAAAAAGACATCATAACACGCTTCTTCCGCAGTCTTAGTTCGCTCTCCTACAACGAAGCGCAGAGGCTCTGCAATGTCAACCAGGAAAGTGATGTGGCATTCGTTGCCGTTAGCGGTACGAGATAGAATGAAAAGATAGTTGGCGCCTCATGCTACT
>JAPLDV010000561.1 GCA_026391235.1 Bacteroidia bacterium
GTTGCCGTTTGGCAGCCGGTATGCTCCGGAGATATTTTCAGAGTAAAGTGGATTTGCGGTGGTTCCCTGGTAGGTCCAGGTAAAATCCTTTGGTGTGAAGGCTGAACCGGCAACAACAGTATAATTTCCATCGGCATCAACTACCGGGGTAAATTCATCTACCGTTGAATAAGTAATCCTACCGCCCCGACCGAGGCCGTTGTTAAAGCAGGTCATGTTTCCGGCGCCCGGACAGCCCGGCAGAACCCACTCCACATCGTGCTGTTCAAAATATCTTTGGTCGGATTTAGTTCCGGCACCATAGGTCATTGGGTTTCCCCAGCGGTAGATCAGATCGCCTCCCTTGCTTCTCAGGCCTCCGGTATGCCCTGCTGCTTCTGCTGTTGTGGTGCTGTGATCGATGATCCAAACCTCGCTGTTTCCCCTTACGCTAACGGCTATCTGGTCAAAGTCAGGATTATAATCAATGGAGTTCATGTGATTCCAGAATGCCGGAAGATTTCTCCCGTCACCATCGCAATCAATTAACTCGGGATGCACTTTTGGATCGCCGTAATTTGATTTTGTGGCATCAAAATCCTGGACCAGATGATCCCAGGTATGCCACTCCCATACCACTGTCCCTCCGGAGGGATAGGTCGGCTTGATTTCGACGACATAATCGGGAACCATCATTCCTTTTTGCTGGATCTCGGGCTGGAACTTTGCAGGATCAAAGCCCGCTGCCAGGCATTCTGCATAAGTTTTTTTCTCGATTACCAGCATGATGATATTCCCGTTTGGCAAACGCTTGATATCATGATGCTGCATATAGGTGCTTGTCGAAAAATCCAGGCTCCATACCAGGTTATCGTTCCAGTCATACTCTTCCACTCTTCCCCCTTCACCGCCGCCGCTGCTGAGCTGCCCTTTGGTCATGCAGGTGCGGAGGAGGTTCCCGTTCTCCAGCAGGTAAACCGATTGCCCGGGAGGATACTTGCTGGCAGTCCATTTATGTACCATACGGCCCTCATTGTTAATCAGATAGGTCATGGTGTTCTGCTTCGGTGCAAAAAGGGTATATCCTTTATACACTTTCGCTGTATCGTTCAGGAACAAGCCGATGGTCCGTGTTTGAGCGGATGCAGTCTGTGCAATCATCGAAAAAATAATCAATTGAATTGCGATAAAAATTCTTCTAGTTGTCATTGGTTCCTTCTTATGTATTAAACAGCCATGATTAATGAACGAACTTTGCGCACTCTGCGTAATCTTTGCGTTCTCTGCGGTTTATTTCCTTTACCGCAGAGAACGCAGAGTAAATCGCAGAGGACCGCAGAGAATGAATTCAATGATAATGCTGTTAACAGGTTTGAATAAATGTTATCTCGAATAGATCAGTTTCTTGCTGATTTTCTGACCATCAGCCATCAGTATATAAAAATACATTCCGTTCGGAACGCGGGTCCCGCTGTCATTGGTGCCATCCCAGGTGAGGTTGTATTTCCCCGCTGAACATTTTTCATTCATCAGGGATTTAGTTTGTTTGCCTGATAAATCAAATATTACGATGCTCACCTTTTTACTGTTTTCAATTTCAAATTCAATGTTTGTGTTGCCGGAAAAAGGGTTCGGATAGTTTTGGCTCAGTAAATCACCCGGTTTCAGGTACTCCGCCGAAGGTTCAACTGATGTAATATCTCCAGGGATCAAATAATCGGGATCGAAGCCGGTTATGGTTTCACCGGCCGTCAAATCTTTATTTTTGAGTGCCGGATGATCGGCTGTGTAGCGATATGCCCTGAAAGCAGCATTATAAGTAGGGTAATTATCCACCTTAATTTTCTTTTTTCCGTCGCGGGTAACCGGGTTGATATATTCCCAGACAATTATTGTATCGGCGGGTGAAACTTCAAAGAAATGGCCGTCATTCATGGAACACACAAAAGTATTCCCGTTGGGCAGTCGCTGAGCGCTGGAACCGATTGTGCTGAAAAATGAGGTGTTGTTTTTGCTGGAATATTTCCAAACAATTTGTTTTGAAACATTCTTTTTCTCCTTCATCAGGTTGCGATCAGGGGAGTTTACGATGTTATAACCAGCCGTTGGTGGATTAACAAACTTGCCGGTATTGGTGCCGGAGGAATTCAAATAGGGATTGATCTCAAAAATATAGGACTGTAAGGTCAGCTCAACAAGATTCTGTCCGTTATTAAAAATCAGAAAGTTGCCGGCACCAGGCAAACCTGGCTTTATCCACTGTATATTGTGTGATCCGCCCATCTGTTTATGACCTGCGGTTGCTTTTTCCCAATTATCGAGTACCGATGGGGGATCACCCTGGTCATATTTGGCAGGGTCACCGAACCGGTAAAGAAAATCGCCTTTTGATGATGCTGCAAGTGTAATAGAACTGTCGGGCTTGCCGGGAATAAAGGTATTTCCATGGTCAATCACGTAGAATTCCCCATGTACGGAATTGACGACCACCAGGTCGAGGTCCTGGTTATAGTCCATCGAATTGCAGTGCATCCAGTCGCTCTTGACCGCATTACCGCGAATGTTCAGATCAATTCTGCCAGGATTGTCCTTTACGACACCATAGGTTGATTTTCCCGGGAGAATATCCTGAACCACATGGTTGAAAAACCACCATTCCCAGATAACATTGCCTTCCCGGTCGACCTCCACCACTGCGTCCATCTGAACACCGTTATAATTATTTGCCGGATCGCAGCCGGCTGCAATGCACTGCGCCGAAGTCAGGTCCCTGTTGGCGATATACATGAAGGTGGAGTCGCCTAACTTCGGGTTGAATAACTTGGTGAAATCGTGATGCGGATAATAGCCGGAGCGGGCCTCCGTATACTGCCATACGGTGTTCCCGTTCCAGTCGAGCTCTTTCCAGGAATTCTGATTGCTGGGGTTACCACCGACTGCATCCAGCAGGGTGCCATTATCGGTAAATCGGGGATTGGTGCCGATCTTCCAGGTATTAATTACATGTCCTTCCATATCAATCAGATAGGTTGTGCCTCCCGACCCGAAAAGGGTATATCCTCCATAACTGTTTGCGGCATCCCAATAGCGCGTTTCAGTTGGAATAAAGAAACATTCCTGGGAAAAAGAGGAAATTCCCGCAAATAGTAGAATTATTGTTATTAAAATTACTTTTTTCATAAATTAAATTTATTTTGGTTTATTGTTATTGTTAAGCTGACATTTTTTTTACCACAAAGGGCACAAAGGTTTTGCACAAAGTTCACAAAGTACCGTTGTTGGCTCTTATATTTCATCTAACAGCACATAGTATTGCTTAATTGTCCATGTTTGTGAATGCCGGGTTTTAGATAAGCCTTTATTTTCCATATTCTTTGTGTTCTTTGTGTAAATTTTCTTTGTGAACTTTGTGGTAAATCTTTCTTAATAGAATTTATCGCATATACATGAGCAGTAACGGTTTATTTTATTAAAACCATTCTGTTTGTCAACACTTCATCATCAACCAGAAGCCGGCAGGTATAAATCCCGGTGGGATAATTACCTGCGCTCCATTTATATATATGCTGCCCCTCACCAAGTTTCTGATTCGCAATAGTTGCAACCAGTTGACCGAGTGAATCATATATTGTCAGATTCACATTTCGTGGTTTTCCAAGGTCAAACCGGATATTTGCTATCGAATTAAAAGGATTGGGATAATTTTGGAATCCTAATATTCCTGATGAGTTATTTATATCACCGATATTAATTCCGGTTGAATTTCCGGCATATTTCCTGGCCACGCGAAATCCTACATGATACCAGGGGTGGTTCGGGTCCTGCGGTCCGCGGTAATAAGATGGATTCCGGTTCGAAACCCTGGAATGACCGTCATTTATCGCGGTAGTCGAATATCCGTTGTACCAGTTTCCCCCCCGCATGCCGCGGTAGGGCTTCCCATCTGGCATGATAAAACCTGAAGCGGGACCCGTGGGATTATCTTTCGGACTGATGCTGTAATAATTCTGGCCGTACCAATCATTTACAAACTCCCAGACATTGCCTGCCATATCGTACAACCCGAAAGCATTGGCTCCGTTGGACGTTTGATAGCTGGCCGCATTTCCGGGCCAGTTATATTCGGATTTCAAATGGAACTTTCCATCATAAAAACCAACCGGTGTGGTCTGCGGATAGGTATTCTCAGAGGTTCCCTCGTAAGGATCGCCCGACTTTGGCCAGTTGGCTTTGGTAATATCCTGATCGTTTCCCCAGGGATAATTGTAGTAAGGACTCTTTTGCCCGCCCCTGCCGGCGTATTCCCATTCGGCTTCCGTTGGCAGCCGGTAACCGTTCTTAGTAAAGTCACAGTCCCAGGTCTTTAGGTTGTAGCACCCGGTTAGCCCATTTTGCAAACTCAGCCAGTTGCAAAAGGCAGCAGCTCCGAACCACATCACGCCGACCACGGGGTGGTTTCCACGGAAATCGGCCATTGAGAACACTTTTCCGTCGTAACCAATGCTGTAAAAAGAGGCAATCTGGCTGGTGTAACAATAAATATCAGTGCCTCCAACCGGGTATACCATATTATTCCGCACCTCTATCAATCCTTTTTGCAGAGAGGAATTCAGAAATGCCAGATATTGTTCATTGGTCGTTTCTGTCTTTGCCAGATAAAAGGAATCCACGATAACCGAATGAATGGGCAGCTCATCACTGGGATGGCTGGGATCGACAAATCCGTGGTGGTCGCCCATTTCATATTCAGCACCGGGTATCAAAGCTTCGGTAATCTCCAGTCCGATGTTATCGCTGCCTCCTCTTACCAGCAGCACATTTTGCTTCAGAGTTTTATCATTATAAGATACAATGCCGTAATAAACATTTATATCCCAAGCTCTTACAGTTGCATTCGGCAATGTTGTTGAGGACCAAAAATTACCGGAACTGACAGTGACAAAATAGCTTTTATCGAATGAAGGATTGAACAGGCTCACGTCGTTTAAAGACTGGAGTTCCTTAACGTTTGGCAATCTCCAATCTGATTTGCCGGCCAGGGTCAGGGTATGGCTGTAAACGAGCGCCTCCTCCCAGGTTAATGAAATCGGAGATTGAATTTTCTGCCAGTTCAACCCGGTATAATTATCGGTGATGGTTTCATTGCCATTGTCAGTAAAATGAGCACCGGAAAATGATGATATGATTGGATCTCTTACGGCCCTGACATGAAATCTCTTTGCCCCGCCGGCGCTTACGGTCTCGGAATTAGGATGGGCTCCGATTCCCCCGCCGGCATTCACCACCCACACCTTTGTCGCATCATCGGCCCTGACTTCGCTGGTCCACCAGTATTCGGCCGTTGTTTTGGTAAAGAATGTTGCATTCAGGGCAGGATTGGAATTGTTATAATGATTGATACCGAATAATTCAATTCCGGAGGGAAGCCGCCAATCATCTTTACCGCCCAGTATCAGGCTGTTGCAATAGGTGGTTGCATTTTCGAAAGTCATTTCGCCCCCATCGGTTTTCTGCCACACCAGCCTGGTGATGTTGTCGGTAACCGTTCCGTCGCCGTTATCTGTGAAAGAGAGGGGATTGATGGCAAAATCGGAATCTTCGCCTGCAGTACCGGTATAACTGCCGGTTTGGCCGGTATCGGACAGCCTGTATTTGAGGTGTTTCTGGGCGAAAGAACCGGTGAGTGACAGGAAGACAAAGAGGGTAATGAATAAGCTTCGTGCCGTTTTGATCATAGGAATCTGATTATGTTATTTAATCAGTTTGACGATGTTTGATGGAAATTCTGGCACGGGCATCCATATTTTTTGCTCTCAAGGTCGCTGGGCCGACACGTTCGGAAACCTGAATCTTTACTTCAAAATTCAAAAATGGTCCCCAAGTCTCTCAATTTTCATTTCGTTCCCTGTGCCTTCGCGCTGCACCAAGTTCCATTGTCATCTCCCGGTGCCGCGATCCCTGATTGATACAACAGCCTCAATTTCCACCAAAAGTTCATCCCTGCAAATATCAGCCAAGAGAAAAACAGGCGTGATTGTCGGGAAATCGCTATTCATAAATCTATTGATATCAATATAATCCGATTCATTTTTCAGGTAGATGACCAACACTTCGAATACCGGTTCTTTCCTGACTCCGTTTCCGGATTCAAGGGTTGCAGCCGCAATCAAATTGCTAATGTTCTCCATGGTTATTCGTGCCTGTTCTGTTGCATCTGCATCAGGAACACTCGCCTCCCCGCGTATGGCAGCTGTTCCCGAAACATACACCCGTACGTCCTCCGGGGCGGAAAGTAACCGTGCCCTTTCAAACTTGGGGGTGGCGAATGAGTCTTCATTGCCCTCCAGTACCTTGCAGGAATATTGATGCGCAGGAACCTGAAAACTGTTGTTGATTGCAACATTCCGGACAGATGGTCCCAGGCACTTTAATGCTTCAATCTCAACGATAACGCCACCGATTTTAATACCTATCCCGGTAGCCGCAGGATAACCGTTTTCCCAGGATGTACTGCTATAAAAGCGGCTCCTTGCCCGGTTGAATTCCCGGTAATTTTGCTTTCCCGAAGAAATTGCCGTAATGCTCTCGATATAATTCCATTGACGGAAAATAGAATTAACCGGCATACCCTCAACCCTTAAAATCGAATGTATTGTATCGAAAACTTTGGTGGCCTGATCAAATCTGCCTGCATGCAGGTCATCGGCCATTACGCCGCCGATAAATAATTCTTTGGATGAGCCGGTTTCGATTGCAATATATCTGATATCTGAGAAATGACGGGAATGAATGAGTTGTCCGGGATTACTTTCAATAAAGCAAGCTTCCAGCAGGAGTTCGCCATTTAAGGGTTTCTGGGGAATATAACTCAGGGCAGGCGTTGCTTCCTTGAAAAATGAACAAACCTTCGAATTCAAAATTCCCAATTGCCCGATGAATTCCAGGTTGTCACGGGGATTCCCGAAAAATACCAGACGAACGATTATCTTGTTTGGAGGGATTTTGGCCAGCAGAACATCACACATCGAGCCAAAATCATCAATCTGAGCAGTATGGAATTCGTAGGATCTTTTTACCGGCATATAAAGGCTTTCGTCTAAAGTGAGTTTACATATTCTGCAAGCTGGCCTATCTCTTCTTTGGAAAGGCTGTTTTTTAAGCCATGCCTGTGGATCTCAAATACATCCTTCATATCGTATGCGCTGCCATTGAAAAGGTACGGTGCTGTGCGCCAAACCTCCCTGAGGGTTGGAGTATCCCATCCCTTCCAATCCGGGAAGATCTTTTCCTCTTCACCAATTTTATACGATTTCAGATCGGTGTAATATTCGCCGCTATGGCATTCCGCACAACCTTCCCTTTTAAAAATCAATTTTCCATTTACCGCGGATTCTGATAATTCTCCATTTACAAGCCATGGGCTCGGCTGCGGCTTTAATGATTTCAGATAGGCATCCACCTGTTTCGCATCTTCTTCAGAGATCCCGCTGAACTGGATATGCTTAAAACCTGCGCGGACGGCCACCTCAGCCGATCCGCGGATACCACTTATCATAGCCGGAGGTGTGACATGGGCAAACAGAAGGCTTTTGCAGTTTTTGGGATTGCCGATACCGTCATTCAATAAATCCCAGTTCAGCCCGTCCGTCCTGGCTTCACCGGGATGACAGCCGTTACACGACTGCCAGCCCTGAAAACAGTATGAAGCATCATTGAAAATCCTCCGCCCCTTATCTTCAGCGCTTTCCCTGCGATCCGGATTTAAAGGAATATCAATGACCTTTCCGGAAGAAATATCGACAATATCCAGATCGTCAGAGAAAAAAGCAGGTATGAATGCCCGGTTTCCTTCCAGTGCGAAGTTACGTGGCCCATTGCCTTTCAGCGGGTAACGCTGCCGGATGCCTGTAAGGAAATTAAGATTATAGGACAGGCTTTGCTTGTTCGGCTCAGAGAGAACCTTCTCCATAAATGCTTTGAGGTCAATCACGCTTATATCATGTGTCCCGGAATGCGTAACAATGATTTTGTCGCTGCTGCATTTAATATCCCAGGAACCGGCTGCTCCGTACTCGGGCTCATCCAGCATAACAGTCGCCACAAATTCAAGCTTTTGAACATCGATGATGCTCAGGCCGGCTGTATTCATCCAGCCTTGCTCGAGCTGCGATGCAGGTATCCGGAAACGACCCAGATTGTGCGTCACAAACAGGTAATTCCCATCAGGTGAAAGGCAGATCCCCCTGAGGGCATTACTTCCATTACTCAGCTTGATATCCCTGATCCGCACAAAGCCAGACAGGTCAATCACTGAAACATCCGCAGCAACAATATCAATATCTGCACGTTGCGCCGGAAGAAAGTTATTTACGAATAAGTACCTGCCATCATTCGAAACTGCCATGGCGCAAGGTTCGCGCAAAACCGTAACCTTACCTGTAACCGCAAGTGTTTTTACTTCAACTTTACAGATAGTGTTTTCGAACCGGGCTGCGATATACAGCGTTCTCTTATCCGGACTTAAAACCGGACAACCGGCACCCATTCCCACTCCTGCTGACGCTATTTTACCGGGCTTGTTAATGTCCAGGATGGTAACGAATCCCCGGGCTTCGGAACTGGTAACATAAGCCAGGTTCTTATCGATTGCGATCCCGGTTACCGGCTCATTAAATTTCCATTTCCGTATGAGGTTTCCCTTGAGATCGCAAAGAACGACCTCCCGGGTTCCGGCATTGGCCAGCAACAGTTTCGATCCTTCTGCAATTTTGATGTCAGCCGTATAAAGAGGGGCAGAAGAATCCGTTTGGCCTTTACTGATTTCGGGGAATAATATCAGGAATATCGCGAATCCGAAAATAAACCTTTTCATTGTTTATCGTATGCTTTTTTGCCTTCGGCCCTTGCTTTCAAAAACCGGTTCTCTTCCTTCATCCGCTCTTCATACCGCACCAGGCGCTCCTGATCCTTTTCGCATGGTACAAAATTTTCGACCATACTGCCGTTTGGTGTGGTTTTTAACCGCTGGCCGCCGAGGGCGATCAATGATACTGCCTCGTCATACCTGGATTTATCGTTCCTGATTTGATCGAGGCACGGACTAAGTTCAGGCCGTTCAAAGGAGATCTGTGGACCGGCCTTGCGCTTATAATCATTGAGAGCCCAGAAATCGATCCCGGTAAGCTTGCCCAGCTGCTTCAGCTCGTTATCACCGAGCGGGCAGCGACCGGCGATGTTGTTCGGGTAGGCCGACTCATAAACGGGATAATATGCGGCATTGATATCCAGCCAGGTATAGATAACCCGTTTTTCATCCTGACTCAGCTTTACCTCATGGTGCTCTCCGTCGATAATCTTCGTCAGAAGGCTGGCATGCGAGCCCCATGTATACGGTTGCTGGATGGCTGCCGGTCCGGCACCGGCCACCGATATTTTCTTTTTGACATACAGGTCGATGTACGAAGCATTGAAATATGGGTTGTTGTCGCCGGCCAAAACAAGCTTATTCCGGTCATTAACATCAAAATCGTGACACGAAACGCATTTTTTATCGAATACCGGCTGAACCTGTTTCACGTAGGAAAACAATTCGGCTGGTTTGCCATTCCATCCGTTCATCTGAGCCGGCTTTTTACGCAGGGCTATAAGCATTTTCCCTGCCGGGGGCGGAACATTGAGGCGGTTATCATGGCAACCGATGCAGCCGTTAACTTCACCAGGCTGCACAATGGTGCCGCTTCGCATGGATTGAATCATTTTTTTATCCTGATCAAGCAGCTGGAAGTAGACGAATTTGTTCGATGGCACTTCAAAATAGGCGGAACCGTCCTCTTCAACCGGGACCTCTCCCAGGATGCGCTTATTCTCGAAATTGGTCCAGTTCATGCCGGGTGCCTGCTGCCCCTGTCCACCCCATGGCTGAACGGTCCAGTTAAGTTTGGGTGGTGATTCAACAACCCTCAGATATTTGACCGAACCGGCCTCAACACCTTCCATGTGCGTTCCTTCATAAACGTTTTGAACAAAAAACAGGCCGGTGCTGCTATTGAAATCTCTCTTCAGAGGCAACATGGCCGGTTTGAAACGTTCGCATAAAGGCTGGGGGTCGAAAACACTCAGATTGCCTTCAAAAAGTAAAGTCTCCGTGGCATTTGCAGCATCCACCAGATAAATACCCATTTTATCAGTATAATTTCCCTCCGGCTTTTGAATGAATCGCGATACCAGTATTTGATTTTCATTTAGCGGAAAAGGATCCTCATATTTTATACTGATCGATGCAAAA
>JAPLDV010000327.1 GCA_026391235.1 Bacteroidia bacterium
GTATACTATAAACGTGAGGCCTTAGATATATGTTCCTTTTAATGGCATGCTCAAAGCTAAGTACTCCTTATTACATGGAGAGTATAAATGCGAATCAGGGTTTTTACCACTCTTTTTTAGAATTCCAGAAACTATAGAATCCTCTTTGTGAGGTCAATTGTTCCGGTTTTATTTATTGAAGTTGAAATTTGCGGTTGATGCGTTTGTGTAGCAGCTTTCATTCCGTTATGTTCAAGAGTGAGCAATGGAAAAATGAAACTTGCCGGTTATTGACTTCACCTACGAGCAATAGCCTAAATGACTGTAGATAACTGATGACTAACGATTGAAAGTAAGCATCATAACTTTTGGTTTTGTGGTGTGGGGAGCAGTCGTCAAGGGGCGATTGTTTATATACCCGTAATCCAGTATGTAATACTACTCTTGTAAAGAGAAAGTCCCCCTTTTGAAAACTTTTTTGGGGGACTTCTCTGAAAACGTTTTGCCTCTGTTGATCTTTGGATGCCTTTTTTGTTTGTTCAAATGAATGCTGTCCTCTTTTGCAAAGGGGATAACATTCATTCTATTTCAGCTGCTTCGTAAGAAATTCTTTTACCTGAACTATTGAATCAGCCAAAGCAGCTGGATTGTAGAGCATCCGATGGCCCAGTACAACTAGATCTATTCCCTTCCAATCAAAAACATGATAGGCACCTGGATAAATTTTAAGAATAACTTCATTTGCAGTCTTCCCTGATGGCATCTTCTTCTGGCACAAAGCCGCAGGGCACCAATCGTCAAGTTCACCCTTTGGGGGTTCCAAATTTGTTGTTACATCAGCGGCAAACGTAGCGTAATTTGATTTACTAACCGAAGTAAGTGTCGAAATACCTCCATGTGACCAACCCATCAACGCCATCCGATTGGGATCCACAAATGGAAGCCCGCTAAGGTAAGATTTAGCGTCATAAGCGTCTTGGGTTCGAATGTTATAAGGGACGCGCAAGAGTTTATCACAGATATTCTTTTCGCCGCGTGGCCCAAGGCTATCCACTTGCAAGGCCACATAACCCCAGCTTGCAAGCCTTTCGGCCCAGTCTTCAGTATATGGGGCAAACCCACGACAACCATGCAGCATCACCACAGCAGGAAATGGTCCATCACCTTGTGGTTTCGTTAATTTCCCTGTCAAAGTTACAAAATCACCGCTTGCAATTTTCGTTGTTCCCTTAAATGAAACGACCTCAGCACCATATGCTACAGATCCTATGATCCATATTGCAAAGATTGCAATGCATACAAGACACCGGCTGATAAAAACCATCTTCCTTGCGCTTTTTGTAACCATAATCGCTTTCTCCTTTCTTAATGATTTTGATTAGTCGAAATCAAGAAAGCCTCCAGGGAGCAAGAAATTCCCTCGGAGGCTTCATATCGGTACCTTTCGGAAACTCCTTCTCATACTAAACTCCAGAAGGTTAGATGTTAGGTTGTTTGTGTGAATGTTTATGAGATAAAAACATAGTCTTCATTTCATAGTGCTTATCGATTGTCAATGTAAGAAAAATACTGGCATTATACGAGCTTAAACCTAGTATTATAAAGAAATTGGTTGGAAGATTGATCCTTTAATGCTTTCTGGATGAAAGGGTGATAATTCTTATTGAAGTGATAATTACTGACTAGAGGAAGTTGTTCGCATCTTACCTGAACAGAAAATAGGCTGTTAGGCCTTTGCATGTTTCATCCCGAATTCAATAAATTAATCCGATTAGCAACCATGCATATTAGTATTTGCAATAGGTAAGGTTACTCTTGATCGGATTCGGGCATAGCAGGACGCATACTGGGTAGAAAGTCTGCATCAATACCATTTCTTCTACTTTAGCTGGTAGATAGGGTTGTCCCTCCCAAAGTTGATAATGAGCGGCGTCTGGCTGTGGCCGATCTCTTTTGATATATTCGTGGTCATCTTCTTTGAATACTCACCAAGGCCAATGACAGTAACCTTTCCATCTTTGTTTTTATCGGCTTCCTTATTGTTGTTCAAACCATCTAGTAATACATAGGTGAAAAGTCCATTTCCCTTATATCCGTCCATTGCCTCCTGTTTGTCACTGGCTGATGCGTAAATGTGGAGTCCCATCTTCTTGGCTAATACCGACATCCGGGCATCATAGAGGCCACTAACGATGGTATCCACACCTCCTGCATGGCAGGTGTCAAAGATGAACAGTTGGCTCAGAGACTTTAGTTTCTTAGAGATCTCTACAATCTCATTGGAACTTATCATGCTAT
>JAPLDV010000700.1 GCA_026391235.1 Bacteroidia bacterium
GAGGATTCCATGAGGCCAAAACATAGCCGTTGGAGAATGACTTTTGCCGCTGGGACTGTGTTTCTTATCGATCCGCGCCGTTTTGCGACGATCAAAATATTAAAGAATGCGAAAAGCGAATCTGCCAAGGACATTTTTAAAAAATTTGATCTTAAAGCTTTCCTGAAAAACCATGGCAACCGCAGGACAAAAGTTAAATCGTTAATTATGGATCAGAGGGCTGTAGTGGGTATAGGCAACATTTATGCGTGTGAGATTTTACATCGAACCGGGATTCATCCCGAACGAGTAGCGGCGAAATTAACGAAAGATGACTGGAAAAAAGTATTTAGTCAGGCCAAAGTAGTTTTAAAGACAGCGATTAAAAAAAGAGGCACGTCAATTTCCGATTGGCGCGATTTGTATGGACGCAAAGGAGAAAATCAGTACGAATTAAAAGCCTATGGACAGGAGGGAAAGCGCTGTTCAATTTGCGGCGGCACAATTTGTCGGATAAAACAGGGGGGACGAAGTACATTTTTTTGTCCCGATTGCCAGAAGTAATATGTTCCGACCTATAAGTAACCTGACAGATAGTGTCCAATCAAGATGTGCCTTGACAATTGTTACACTACTACTGTTTAGTGATGGGCAGTTGTCAGAAATGAAGATTACGGATGGAAAGAGAGAAACACTATGGATTTTAACGAGTGCAAATATTGGAAGGACGGCGACAAGGAACTGGCCTTCAATCTGACGATTATTTCTATTTTTCCCCCTTGTTTCTGTATTCTTTGTATAGTATTTGTTTTAACAATTTCTATTGATAGCGGAACTTATGGTTGGTTATTAACGGGAACACAGATAAAGAACATCAATACTTGTGTAATCTAAATGAGAGGGGAAAGCACTTGGAAGACATCAAAAAACCTCGATATGTGCTGATTTTAGTTGCCTGTATTTTTACTGCCGTTATTCTCTTAATTGCATTCAGGGTGATGTCTTACGGATTTATACCGACTGATGATGCAATGCGTCATGTGGCAAAAGCTGTTTCCGGAAAAGATTGGTCGGAGATTCTTGTCCTGCGTCCGGAGATTACAATGGACAGCCATACAGGATGGCATAAGATACTGGAATTCATCTATAATACAACAGGATGCGACAAGGACAGCCTGATGATTTTTTCGGTCGTTTCTATGTTTCTTTTCTTTTGCATGATCCCCCTGTTTTTTTTGAAAAGACCGGAGGCGTGGCTCATATCCATTTTAATAGTTTCTGTAGCCAGTTTTCCGGCATTAATGCGGATATTCTTAGGAAGACCATATATTTTTACTATGGCGGTCGTGGTTTTACTGGGACTTGTCTGGCCGCGCTTCAAGAACAAACCCATGTCTTGGGGGTCAGTTATCACTCTGACCATATTGATTGCGTTGGCAACCTGGATAAATCATTGCCTGTGGTACATCTTCGCACTGCCGGTTTTGTGTTTCTTTCTGGCCAGAGAGTGGCGCGCG
This sequence comes from Bacteroidia bacterium, assembly GCA_026391235.1. Next base: position 1,497 of record JAPLDV010000700.1, read on the forward strand.
GGTTTTGTTGTAGCGATTTGCACTCTGGCGGGCGTTTTAATCGGCATGACGATTACCGGTCAGCCCATTCAGCTTTTTCACCAGACACTTGGGCATTTCTTCCATACTCTTGGAGATCATACGCTGTCTAGGCAACTGGTGCCCGAGTTGCAACCGTTTGGTGGCGAGATTGTCATGGTGATTGTCGTCATGGCCGTTTTAGGATGGCGCGCCATTCGTAAAGAATGGGATTTTCGGGCTATAATGACGCCCATGTTTATCCTTGCGCTGATCAGTTGGACTTTGGGGTTTTTGGCTGCTCGGGTCTGGACGGATTGGGGAGTTCCAGCACTTCTTGTTTGGATGACTTTAGAATTTGAGGAATATTTAAAAAAATCGATGGATTCTTTGTCTTTCAAGCGCGTCTGGTTGTCTGCAGCTGTGGCAATTGTCTTGTTCCTTTCCATATCAAACGATAATAATAGTCGTTGGACGCAAAACATCCCCATTCAATACCTGTCTGTCGATAATCCGAAACATAAAGAGTGGCTTCCGGAAAAGGGCGGCATTTTTTATAATAGCCACATGGGCCTGTTCTATAAGACATTCTACGCCAATCCACATGCGGATTGGCGTTATATCCTGGGATTTGAAACTTCGATGATGCCTCAAGATGATTTTGTCATTCACAGAAACATGCAATTCTCAAACAGTTATTTGCCAGCCTATGCGTGGGTAAAAAAGATGCGGCCGGAAGACAGACTGGTTTTGCAAACTGCGACCGTTCCTCCGATTAAAGAACTACAATGGTATCAGGCCATTCCAAATACCTGGATCGGTCGCTTGCCGAAAAAACAATAGCCGCAACTTTTAGTAAATGATAGAATGAAAATCGTGTTTATTTCCGATTGAAACCCCCATGCCGACCTGTCGGCACAAATAAAAATATAAATGATCTATTTATAGGGGAAAGGTTGAATGAATTAGGAAAATAAAAAAACAACATAACATAAAAGTTATCGATTGTCTTGAAACTCACTATCAAGTCAGGTTGAGTTCAGGGCAAAGATATGAGTGAAAATTATAAATTATTTATTGTATTGTAAGCTTCTATGATCCATTGGCGGATTTTGCTTTTCGGAGGAACTTCGCCAACCGACAAAACTTTGTTATTTATAACCAGAGCCGGAGAACCTAACAATCCATAGCGCGCTATTTCTTTAAGATCGGTAATGTGGCG
>JAPLDV010000648.1 GCA_026391235.1 Bacteroidia bacterium
AATTGTGATGCATGAGATAACAGACCAGGTCTTTTTGCTAGATAATCTTCGTGAAAGCGAAGAAAAATATCGTTTAATTTTCGAGAACGCACCGGCTGGGGTTTTACAATACGATACATCAGGAAGAATAACGACCTGCAATGAAGCTTTTGTCAAGATAATAGGTTCTTCACGTGAACTGTTGATCGGATTGAACATGCTCAATTTGCCCGATAAAATAATGGTTAGAGCGATATCTGACTCTTTAAAGGGGTTGATGGGTTATTATGAACATGAATATCATTCGGTTACTGCTTTAAAGGTAACCCCGGTTCGGGGTTACTTTGCTCCCATCGCCACAAAAGATGGCCAGATCAGGGGTGGAGTGGGTATAGTGGAGGATTTTACCGAAAAATTCCGAGCAGATAAGCAAATCAAATACAGAGAGGAATTTGAGAGTATTTTGATGACATTGGAGCTGGATTTTCTAAATACTGAAATTGGAGAAATTGATAATACCTTCAACATAGGCTTGAAAAGTCTTGGGTCATATTGTCAGGTTGACAGGGCCTATATCTTCCGTTTGGATTTTCGGAACATGACGATGAGCAATACCCATGAATGGTGTTCTCCGGGAGTGGTTTACGAGATCCAAAATCTGCAGTCCATTCCGATCGATACGCTGCCGAGATGGATGGAAAAGCTTACAAGATCCGAGATCATATACATACCAAATCTTTCAGATCTTCCTATTGATTGGAAATCCGAGAAGGAGATACTTGAGCCACAGGGTATTAAATCATTGATCGTAGTTCCGATTGAAATTGCTGGAGAATTACTGGGTTTTGTCGGTTTTGATTCTGTAAGGGAATTAAGAACCTGGAACAAGGATGAGATTGCTTTACTTAGGGTGTTGGGGCAGATTTTTGCCAGTGTAATAAAAAGGAAAGAGGCAAATGAAGAATTGATTTCAGCGAAGGAAAGGGCAGAGGAGGCTAGTCGTGTGAAATCGACATTTCTGGCTAATATGAGCCATGAAATCAGGACGCCACTGAATGGGATTCTTGGATTCGCTGAACTCATCCAGGCTGAATTTGAAGATCCGGTTATCAGAAAATATTCCGATATTATTATCTCGAGTGGTAATCGTCTGTTACAGACACTCAGTCAGATTTTAGATCTCTCGCGGGTTGAATCCGGCATGATGGATTTGAACATTGAGCTTATAAAAGTTGATCGGGTAATCGATGATGTCATTATTCTTTTTTCCCCTATTGTAAAGAAAAAGGGTTTATTCATAGAACGCCAGCATGGCGGTGCTGGTCTTATTCTCAAACTTGACGATCAGCTTTTCCGGAATTCCTTAAATAACCTGATCAGCAATTCAATAAAGTTTACCAACCGGGGAGGTATAACCATATCAACGTCGGTGGAATTGATCAACAGCAAACGATACGGGACTATTCGGGTAGCAGATACCGGTATAGGTATTCCAGAGGAGTACTTTGACTCGATTTTTGAAGAATTCAGGCAAGTGAGTGAAGGAGTTAGGAGAAGCTATGAGGGGACCGGGCTGGGACTGTCGCTGACCAAAAAGTTTGTTCAACTGTCCGGGGGTACTGTTCGGGTTGAGAGTTTGCCCGGTTTCGGTGCGACGTTTATACTGAGTTTTCCTGATCCGGTTTTGGAGCAGGAGGCAGTAGGCAAGAGGTAGCGTGTAGAGACGCATAATTGCGTCTGCTGTTTCGATCGGCGATCAGTACCCGCCAGAAATCCAGGGCATCTCCGGAGTGTATCTGCCACGGATGAGTTCTGCCGCGTCTCAATCCTACGCCACCGACCAATCGGTCGATAAATCCGCGAATTCGCCAGACCCAATCGGCATAATACCAACCGGTTTCACCACCGAGGGCCCAAATATTGCTCAGGGTTGGTTTAAAATCAGATCCTATTTCCACGACCTGCTCATTCCTGAAAGTTCCAAATTTGGGTACTTCAATAAAGCCGGTCATCCGTTGGAATAATCCAGGTTCGTTCAGAGCATCCTTCCAGCTTGAAAGAACAAGGTTTTGCTCAATTTTAGCAAAAGCC
>JAPLDV010000717.1 GCA_026391235.1 Bacteroidia bacterium
ATGGTATCCCTGTCGAAGTAATGTTCCAGAACCGGCAGGTAAAAATTACCGATAAGCAGATTCAAGACTGGATAGGCCCTTTAGGTACCCAGGTTTACAGGATCGGAGCGATCCCGGAAGAGGAAAATGAGCCTAATCTGATCACCGATCCGGGATTTGAAAGCAACTTCAGTTATGGCGTTCCGGCCAGCTGTTATGCGCGGGTTGGATCCGACCGGGGTGCCACCGCTTTCCTCGATTCCCGGACCAGGGTTTCCGGGCATCATTCGCTCCGGATGGTGACACCGGCGTATCAAAAGGGAATGGGCTTGTCTTTTTTTCCGATAAGCCTGAACAGCGGCCAGTCATACCAGTTCAGCATTTACGCCAAAGCAGATACAATCAGTTGGCTGCCAGGCAAGAGACCGACTTTTCTAAAAAGGCTGTTCAAAAAGAATCCGGTAGAAAACAGGCGCTTTATGATTAAAATCGGAAACCTGGCGGATTACTCATTTACTCCGTCAGCCGAATGGATACCTTATTCATTCTACTTTACTGTCCCCGAAAACAGCCATGGACAGGTTAAAATCAATCCATATCTCGAATTAGCCGGACAGGGCACTGCATGGTTCGATCAAATGGTCATTACAGAAGATCCTGTTATCAGTTATTTTATTGATCCGAAAAATGGACGCCCGCAAATCAATATCAGCACTGGAACCCCCAATGCGATCCTCAGGTATAACCTGGAGGGCGGGAAGCCGCAAAGTTCTGACCCTAAATACATTGATCCTATTGCAGTTAACAGGACTGTATCGGTTGCTGCAGGGATATTTCGCCACAATTTTCTTTTAACCTGGACCGTGCAAACATTCAAAGCCCATCTGGCAGTGGGGCACACCCCGGTTTATGAAAAGAAATATGCACCGAAATATTCGGCAGGCGGTTCAATGGGACTGGTTGACGGGCAGTCCGGTACACGCAATTATTCGGATGGAAAGTGGCAGGGCTTTAACGGACAGGATCTTAAGGTAATTATCGACTTGGATTCGATCCAAACGGTAAGAAAAGTATCATTAGGTTTTTTACAGGATATATCTGCCTGGATCTTTATGCCGCTGAAAGTTGAGGTGGAGGGATCGACCGATGGGAAGAATTTTAAATTGATTGGGTCCGCAGATAATCAACTAGATGAACATTCAAAAGGTGCTATCCGGAAGGATTTTGTAGTGGAATTCAGCGATGAGACTGTCCGTTATATCCGGGTTAAGGCAACAAACAGGAGAATTTGTCCGGATTGGCACAGCGGCAAAGGGAAGGCAGCATTCATTTTTGTGGATGAAATCGTGGTGGAATAAGATCCGCGCTGCGAAGCATCCGTGTCATGGTTTTCTGTCATCCCCGCGAAAGCGGGGACCCCTTGACGCTGCACTGAGTCCATTAAGACGGCCCCTGCATAACTTCTTGGTAAGCGACGGGATCCCGGCATTCGCCGGGATGACAAGGCTCCGAGGGAAAAAAAGTGGTGTGGGTGTGGGTGCGGGTGAAGCCATTCTTTTTTTTACCTAACTTACCATGAATTTCATTCAGAAAATTAATATCCCATGAAAAGAATAAATCAACACCGGAACCAATTGAACCTTTTTATCATCCTGTTATCCGGTTTACTTTTTGTCCGCTGCTCTTCCGGTACAAAGGAGAGCATTGTTATTCAAAACAACAGTTTTAGTTATGAGATCGGACGGGATGGAAGGAATCTTCATTTTGTTGATAAGGCAACAGGGAGCGACTATCTTGATCAAGAAGCAGTTACCTATTGTGCATCTATAGTTAAGGATGGAAAACAACAGAACATCACTTCAGTATCGTTTAAAAGGAAACATCTCCACCTTGAATTCGGGGACTCTAATGTTACTGCCGATGTTCTTGTCAGTACGGCAAACGACAGAGTTACTTATAAAGTGACTTCAGTTTCGGGAACTGCCGAATCGCTGACTTTTCTGAACATTCCATTAACCCTTGAGGGAATGCCCTATGAACCATTCGCTGCCTGCGTTCTCTCCATGAATCTATTTACCCATGTCAGGGAGATACCAGCTTTGCAATCCCACCTGTGGGCAACCTGTTATCAAAGATTTGGGCTGGAGGGAGCCGAAATAACTCTTTTGGGCGGTC
>JAPLDV010000097.1 GCA_026391235.1 Bacteroidia bacterium
TTTTATTTATTCGTTGTGAGCCTGGTGTACGGGTCGGGGGCCAGGGCACAGAAGGTACCCATCGCCTTCGATAAGTATCATGGTTTCACCGGAACGGAAAGCTACCTGAAAGCGGTCGCTAAAGCTTACCCTGATATTACCGAGTTGAAGGTTATCGGGAAAAGTACTATGGGACGACAGGTGTACGTGCTGATTATCAGCAATACAAAGACCGGAACTCCGCTTGATCGTTTCGTTCAGCTTCGGAATCCCCGCAAGGAACCGGCCGACAACGTGCCGCCGATCACCAATGACCAGGCAAAGCCGGGGCATTGGATCTGCGGTTCAACTCATGGGAATGAGTTTACCGGAACCGAAGTTTGCCTGTATACCATAGATAAACTCATAACAGGCTACGGATCTGACCCTGAAATCACGGACCTGATTGATCAGAACGCCTTTTATATCTGTCCGGTTGTCAACCCCGATGGTGTTTACAACAGCGTTGAAAAGGATCTTTCCCAGCGAGGAAACAGTTTGATGAAAGACGATGACAATGATGGTAAAATCAATGAAGACGGGCCGGATGATCTGGATGGGGACGGCCGCATCACCTCTTTCAGGTATATGGATCCAAAAGGACAATATCTTCAGGATGAAGTGGATCCAAGGGTTATGATCAGGATTGGCGAGAAGGAAAAAACCGAAAAGCAGCGCTGGTCGGTGATCCGTGAAGATAAGGATAACGATGGGGATAAAAAGCGTGGGGAGGATTCTGAGGAGGGATTCGATCTGAACAGGAATTTTCCGGAGGTGTGGTTCGATGAAAACGGTTATCAGGGCGGAACAGGGGATTATCCTACCTCTGCACCGGAAGTGCAGGCATTGGCCGAATTCTTTTCCACCCATCACAATATCCTCATGGCCCAGTTCTACCATACCTCGGGCGGGTTTACCTGCCGGCCGATGGGCGCTTCGTCGGATGTAACCATGCACCCGAAGGATATCGCTGTTTATGATCTGATCCTGGGGAAAAAATATGTGGAAATGATGGGTGACGATATGCCGAAAGCCTGGATGTACCCGGATTCAATCAGTGATTACAAGAAAGATCTGGAAACCAAAGCAGGTAATAAATTCGCTGCTGCCCGGGGTTATGAAATGCCGCGGACCTGGGTGGTCAGTTACAACGAGAAGGAAAACAAGCGATATGGATTCGGGCTGCAGTCCGACTGGGCTTATCAGGAGATGGGTATATACTCCATTACCACTGAGCTGTTTAACTACCGGCTGGATCTTCCCGGAAATACCTTTACTGGTGATGATGCCTACACGAAATATCAGCGGGCCGCCCTGATCTATCAGGAGGAAAAAGCCGGCGGAGCCTGGTTTCAGGATTGGAAACCCTATAAACATCCTGAACTGGGGGATGGGGAGATCGGAGGTTGGTATCCCCAATACCAGAGCAACGCCTTCCCTGGCGAAATCCTCGAAAAAATATGTGAAACACATTGGCTTTATGAGAAGTACCGCGCAAGCCTGCTTCCTCATGTCATAGTGGTGGAAGCCAAGGGTAAAGAGGTTGAGAAAGCCGGTTCCTACCGGATTGTGGAGGTCACGGCGAAAGTTGAAAACACAGGGAAACTGGCAACCAACCTCGCCCGCGGATCTGAGCTGCCCGGTAACCGGCCCGATGTGGTTTGGCTCATCGGCGACCGGGATAAGCTGACATTCATCCAGGGCATGGCCTGGCAGAAGGCAGGTGTTCTCGAGGGTACAATGCCGGTACCTGGATATCCGCCGGGAAAAACTTCAAACGAGTTGAAATGGATGGTTAAAGTCAAGGGCAACACACCGCTTAAAGTTGTCGTCAGCTCGATGAAAGGCGGAACGGACGCAAAAGAAGTTACCATTAACTAAGGAGGAAAAGCAATGAAAGCACAATATATCGGGAGGATTCGTGAGGACGTTAAGGACGTGAAGAACGTAAAAAACGTAAAGAACTTAAAGAACGTGAAGAATGATACGGAAGTAGGGGCGATCCCGCGGTTGCCCTGGTGGGTTATATCCATTTGGTTTTTAATTATGCCATTTTGTGCCAGTAACATTATGGCTCAGAGTAAGTTGCAGCAGAGTGCAGGGGGATACCATGGCGAGCTGGATTTTCCGTGGAGCTGGAAACGGTATTACACCTATGCCGAGTGGACGCAAATGATGAAGGATATCGCTAAAAAATATCCAGACCTGGCATTTGTTGAAAGCATCGGGAAAAGCCAGATGGGCCGGGACCAATACCTGATAACCATCACCAACAAAAACAATGGCGACCATTCTTCCAAAACAGCCATGTGGGTGGATGGAGCCATTCACGGAAATGAGGTCAACGGGATCAATTGTTCGCTTTACCTGATGTGGTATCTTTTAACGCGCTATGATTATGATCCTTATGTGTTTAATATGGTAAACGATCATACATTTTATATTTTGCCCGGTTTAAATGTCGACGCCAATGCATCCTATGTTGAATATCCCAATACCGAAAACAATCCCAGGGAGCCTTACCGGCCTGAGGATAATGATGGTGATGGCTTATATGATGAAGATCGCACAGAGGATGTCGACGGCGACGGTGAGCTTTCAATTATGTATGCAATTGATCCAAAGGGCGATTTAAAATTGTCTCCCGATAAGCGGCGGTTTGTCTCCATCGGTGAGGAGAAGGATTATCCAGGCCTCCGTTTCCGGCGCATTGGCGAGGAAGGTTTTGATAATGACGGAGATGGACGGATAAATGAAGATGATATCGGCGGGCCGGATCCTAACCGGAACTATGCTTACGGCTGGAACCTTCGCGATGGCAATCCTTACCCAATGTCGGAGCCCTGCACGCGCAATGCCTACAATGCGATGCTCGCCAGGCCGAATATCTTTGCCAGCTTCCATTATCACAATACCGGCCGTCTGATCATGTTTACCGCCCCGCAGGCATTGCCCCAGCAACCCTCACAACCCTCACAACAGGGAGGGTTTGGTCAGCGCGGTAACATTCAGGAGAGACTCGCTGAATTGCGTAAAACCGATAAATACGCCCAACTGTTCGATCGTCAGGTAGCCCCGGAATTCCAGCACGACCTGGATGTTCAAACCAGCATTGTCACCGCAGGGGCAAGAATTTTAAAGGATTATACACCAACCTTCAGCGGATTGAGTGGTCAGGCTCAGGCTGCTTCCTACAATATGCTGGGCAACTATGGCTACCTGATTGAATTATGGGGAGACCCTGTATATGAAGCCGATCTGAACGGGGATAAAGAAGTATCTGAAGATGAGTATATGAAATGGATCGATATTGAACTCACCGGTGACGGCTGGATCAAGCCTCATCCTTTTAAACATCCTGATCTCGGTGAAATATGGATCGGCGGCAGCGGCAAAAAGCATGTCGACCGCACACCGCCATCGAGATATATTGAGACAGAGGCTGATCGCAATGCACACTTTGTGATGTATTGCGTGAACCCCGACAGGAGTAAAAAGCTTGAGAGGATTAAGAAAGATAAACTGCTGGTTAGCGCATCTGATAATATCCAGGTGATCTCCCTGAACGAAAAATTACCTTTGGTTGATCCCACGCAGGGATTTCGAAATGCTCCTAAACCCGGGCTTGGCAAAGAGACAGAGCTATGGCTGAAAGGCAATGATTCACAAACTTTTCGTTATCTGATTAAAAAAACCGGTGGTAAAGGCTGGCTGGAGGCAGAGATTATATCTGAAGGAGGAGGGAAGGATAAGAAAAAAATTCCAATTGACTTTTAAAACCACTCGCGATTTCCCGCATGAGGCCCTGTTAATAAGATGATATTCAGACCGGTTAAAGTACTTCTTCATCGAGACCATCTTCTTCATCATCCTCTTCATCGAAAGGGAGTTCATCCTCGTCTTCCAGATCGAAGTCTTCATCATCCAGGTCGTCAAGCGAGATTTCATCGATCTCTTCATCATCCAGATCGTAATCATCTTCATCCTCTTCATCTTCAAATTCAGCATCCAGATCATCTACCTGATCATCAGCTTCGGTAGCAAAGAATGTCTCCTCGTCATCAAAGATTTTCATGGCCTTAAGATTTTCTCCAAAAGTAAAAAAATGTCTGAATTACAAAACGGCAAAAAAAATAGTTTTTTTCTGTACGTTGAATTTGTTCACTTATACCTGCACTGGCTATTATCTGATTTTATATAAAACGATTTGTAATTCAGGGCTTTAGGGTCCATACAGCCTTTCAAATTCAGCAGTTCCACCTTCCTGAATTCAACCGGATGACTTTCTCCCTGCAAGGAAATATATCCTTCTTTTAACATTTTACTTCCAAAATAGGCAAACATTTCCGGATAAGTAGCCTCCCTTTCATCGAGTTGCGGTTTTGTGTAGGTAAGAACCGTATCGCCGTTGATGATATGGGTGATCCGTGAATTTCCCAAAACAACAGCCTCAGCTTCAACCCACTGGTCTCCATTGTATGTTTTTGATGATGAATTGATGCAGTGAGGCGTAAACAGGGAGTCCTTCATAACCACATTGGTTCCGGGTGTGCAAAGGTTTCCGGTTGGGCGCTCACCCTCGCCCGGTCCGCCCAGCAACTGAAACTCAATGGACGTAGGGAACGATTGGTCCCGGGTCATGCTGGCCGCCGACTGGCAATGAAGCATGATGCCCGAATTCCTGAATGCCCAGCCGGCACCTCCGGGAGTTTGCTGCCCAACAAACCGGTACTGAACCCGGATTTTATAATAGGAAAACTTGTCCTTGTAAAAGATGTGCCCGTATTCCCCGTTGAATTTCTTATACTGATCATAATTGGCTTGCATGACTCCATCTTTCACCCGGAAGGTGTTGTTGAAATTCACATTCAAGGGTGATCCTGCAATTTTTATATCC
>JAPLDV010000496.1 GCA_026391235.1 Bacteroidia bacterium
CAGGGTAAAGTCTTTGACCTTCCCTGTTTTCCCAACAACATATTGATCAATGGTTTCGTTGTGAACACTTACTATTCTTCCGTCTTTTGTGGCTCTGGTGTCAATCTCCACAAAATCACAACCAAGGTCAATTGCCTTCTGAAAGGCCGGGAGCGAGTTCTCCGGAATACCGATGTGCGCACCACGGTGGGCAATTACGTAGATATCACCATTTTTAAGTTTTGGAAAATAGTCTTTTACTACGGCCTGAACTTTACCATCGGGTTCTTTGGCAAAAGCCCATTCAGGAACCGCTTTTATTGCATCCATAAAATTGTGGATCACATCGGTATGACAATCTTCCTGCCATCCACCTTCTCTCAGCCAGTGCCATTCCCCGGTCTGATCACAGACAACGCCATCTTCCCTTATAAAATAGGTGATCCACGATAAGTTCCGGAATGCCATGTCCCTGTATTTTTCTCCACCCCCTGCTGCATAAAACAGGGCCGCCACTGCTCCAAATGTTGAGTTGATCCCACCCCAGGCACGTTTGTCTGTATCCTGTTCGAAATTCCTAAGTGTAAACTGGATGCACGATTCTGCATGCTCTTTCCAAAGGGGATCTAGTGTATCTTGCTTTTCTATCAGGTAGCGGGCCATGTTCAGCGGAGCCCAGGCATTCCTGTTATCTTCCTTTGGCTGGTCCTCAAAAAACTGAACCCACAAACACTTATCGCGGTCATCAGGAGCTTTGAACTGGTAATTGATGATCCAGTTCCATAATTCATCACGCGATTTCTTGAATTCAGGATAGCCCATAGCAATCAGTCCATCGAACAGGCGTAAATTGTAAACCATGTTTCCGCTTCGTTCGCCCCAGTATTTGCCGGTGACCGCATCTGCCCGAAAGGGCCAGGGAGAATGAAGTGCATCCCCATCGCGCATATTTTTCATCAAAATCCGGGCATTATGGATCGCCTGATCAAAGTACTTTTTGTCATTCGTCACCTTAAAAAGCTCTAAAAGAGCATATCCTGCAATACCACCTTTATCAGGTTCAATGACATCTTTGCCATAGTCGGCATCATTCTGGGCACTTTTTTTCAAAGGAAAATCGGTGATAATTCCAGTAGAACGTGTGAAATTGGGATAAACGCCCGTATTTGAAGTATTGGCTTCCTTTACGAGATAGTCGCCCATTTTTTTTGCCACTTCAAGCACCCGGCCATCGGTCCTGCCTTTATATTCCCAATACTTCAGGTAAGAGATAATACCCATCCCATTTTGTGTGGCAGGAATAAAATCATTCCGGTAGGGTTCGTAATTCTCATCCATAAAAGTGATGTAAACATAGGATGGATATCCATGTTCGTTTACCGGAGCTCTCAGATACCAATTCATTTCCCTTTCAAGTGCATTGTCCCAGGTAGTCCAGGGAACCAGCTTTGGTTCCTTTTTGTTGTCGTCATACACTGCATCATGCCAGCCAATCTTTGCTGGCATATAATTGAAGCCGGATTGGGCGGGTAACTTTGTTCGCTGTACTAAAATCAAAGAAGTAACAGCGAAAAGGACAATAAAAAAAATGCGCGGGGTAGTTGTCATTTTCTATATTTTAATAATCTTCCACTTCCCGTTCAGTTTTACATGTGCCATGCCTTTGTAACAGCAGGTTCCATGGTAGTTGTAAGAGTCTTCATAAATTGGAGGAACAACTTCCTTGCCATCCTTATCTATGAATCCGTATTTATCACCAAGCTTAACTGCTGCATATCCGCCAATAAATTTCCAGGTATTATCGTACTTCGGCGGAATGATCTCCCTTCCTTTCCGGTCTACATATCCATATTTCCCATTCAGTCTGACAGCGGCCATTCCTTCCCCGATGGTATAAGCCAAATCATATTTAGGTGCGACGATGACCTGGCCTTTTGCATCTTTATATCCGTACTTGTCATTAGTGCCGGAATAAAAAGGAACGATCTGTGCGTTCAGCATCGTTCCACATATTATGGTCAACAGCAAAATAATGATTTTCATTTTCATATTATTTTGGGAAACACTTGATTTATTTTTCAGTTGTTAATTTTCCCCGGCAGATCTTCCGCCCTCGTTCCCCAGGTTTCCGATGGCTTGCCGCCCATGTAAAACACTAACTCGCCGCCTTTCATAATATCCGAATGTTTGATGAATGACCTGGAGTAAGGGATTCCGTTCAGTGTTGCCTTTTGGATGTATATATTTTGCATACTCAGGTTTTCAGCTTTGACAACAAAGTGCTTTCCATTGCTGAGCTTGAATTCTGATCTGTTGGCAAGCGGGCTGCCAAAAACGTATTCGCCATTTGCGGGATTAACAGGATAAAATCCTATTGAACTCATTACATACCAGGCACTCATTTGCCCGCAATCGTCGTTGCCGCATAAGCCATAAGGTTTATTGCTATAAAATTTGGTCAGAATATGGTTCACCTTGCCGGCCGTTTGCCAGGGTTTGCCCACGTAGCTATACAGATAAGGAACATGGTGGCTTGGCTCGTTAGAAAACTCAGATAACCCGTAGAATCCATGATTTTTTATCTCCCCGTAAGGTGCATCGGGTGCATCATAAAGTGCATCCAGCTTTTGAGCGAATTTGTCATTTCCTCCCATCGCATGAATTAGGCCATCCACATCCTGCGGAACATACCATGTGTAAATCCAGGCATTGCCCTCCTGAAAGCCAATGGATTCCTTAGGATTGAAAGGAAGCATCCATTTACCTTCAGAGTCTTTGGGCCGGACAAATCCGGTGGCTGGATCGAATACATTTTTCCAGTACCCGCTTCTTTTCATGAATTCATCGTATTCCGGTAACCGGTTCATTTTTTTTGCCGCCTGGGCAATACACCAATCATCAAAGGCATACTCAACGGGTTTGGTTACCCCTCGCTGCCTGGGGTCGAGTTCGTCAGGCACATATTCATATTGACGGTAGAAATCAGATTCGCGGATATCCTGGCTGGAGGTTTCTATCATCGCCTCAAGTGCCAGATTGTAATCAAAGCCCTGTATGTCTTTTAAAATGGCATCAGCAATGATTGGAACAGCATGATAACCGGGCATAACATTAGCTTCGCTGAAATAAAGCTCCCATGATGGAAGAAGGCCATATTGTTTGTAGAACTCAAGGTATGAATTAATAATATCCGGTAGCCGCTCGGTTTGTGTCAATGTAAATAATGGTGCTGCCGCACGATAGGTATCCCACAACGAGTTCAGTGTGTAGATGTTTTTACCCTCCTGGATTTTTTTATCTGCACCCGAATACTTACCCAAAGCATCGTCGAAACGAAAAGGTGCAAAGTAGCAGTGATAAGCCGCTGTGTAAAATGTTTCCAGGAATGCCCGGTCGGCGGATATCACTTTTATCTTGCTCAGCTCCCTCTCCCAGGCATCTCCGGCATTTTTTTTTACAGCTTCAAAATCCCAATCCCTTATCTCCTTCAAACCCTCCATTGCCCCTTCGATATTTGCTGAACTGATCGCTACCTTAACCAGTATCTGTTCCCCGTTTTTTGTAGCAGGAAATGAGAGATAAGAGCTTACCATGACGGCTCTTGCCTCCTGGTTCGATTTTATCCGGGTGCTATCTGCAAAAATCACAATATCGTCAAAAGGTTTGCTGGTCTGAGCGGCAAAGAAAATCCAGCGTTCACCGACAAAACCAATCGACCGGCGAAATCCAACAACTGTGCTGTCATTGATTTTTTTGAAATAGCACTCCAAAGGCAGGTCGCCATTATGACCAACTCTGGCTTCATTTCCGTTACCGAAACCTAAATCAATTTTAATGGAAGTTTTTTTACTCTCCGGAAAGGTGTAGCGATGAAGACCGCAATGCATGGTGGCCGTTAGTTCCGCCTTGATATTGAACGTTTTGAGCAGCACGGAGTAATAACCCGGTGTAGCTGTCTCTTCCTTATGAGAAAACTCACTTCTGATAATGTTTGGTGCAGCCTCCGTATTGACTATGGGAAACAATGAGATATCGGACAGATCCTCGGCACCTGTTCCGCTGAAATGGGTGTGACTGAAACCTGCAATTTTATTACTGCTGTAGTGGTAGCCGCTGCACCAGTTGTATCCATGCTCTCCATTGTCAGGACTCAGCTGTACCATTCCAAATGGGACGAGGGCTCCGGGAAAGGTGTGCCCATCTTCATCGGTGCCGATAAATGGATTGACATAGTCGATGATCCGTTCCTGAGTAGCCTGTTTACACGCAGCCAACGAGATGATCGCCAATAGAATCAGGATATTTCTTCGATTCATCATTTGTTATGTTCAGAGATATGGTAATCTTTGATGTAAGTGGCAGAAATGTTACGATCATTTTATTCCATAATAGGCATCAATGCGTTCTTTCACGTTTTGCCTGATATTCATCCAGAATAGGTTATAATCATAAGCATGCAGGTTAGCCCGTGGAGAAATCCTTTTTACCGGCTGTTCAAGATCAACCCAAAGGATTCTGGTTGTCGGTTCAATTCCGGCACCAGCAGTATGCGGGATGATGGATTTGAACCCATTCATAACTCCCAGATGAAGGTCGGGTGTTGCCCACTGCGGAGAGGTTGTCCAGGTTAGCGGGTTGACGCATACCGAATTTCCGTTCTCCGCTTGTATCTCATTGCGGATCTTCCCTTTTGCGAAACTGCGCCATCCGACAAAACAGCCGGTTTGACGGGCACTGTCTCCAACCGGGATATTCTTGAAAGCATCATGTTTTATCTGATAGCCAACTATATATGCGCAAACTAATCTTTTTTGCAAAGGTGTCCCATCGAAAAATTCCTGCAATAACCTGATGGCATGAAGACTTCCCTGGCTGTGGGAAGCGATAATGATCGGACGGTTATCGTTGTAATTTTCAAGATAATAGAGAAATGCTTTCCGCACATCGCTGTAAGCAAGATCAAAAGCCTCTTTGGCCCTGGGTGTTTCCATCGCATAAAAGGCTTCCATATTTGCCTGACGGTAACGAGGGGCGAATACCCTGCAGCTGCCGTTAAATACAGTAGCCTGAAAGCGTATCGACCTGTAATTGGTCATCAGGTTGGCTTTCAAATTGCGAAGGCCTGCATTCCAGGCTGCATTTTCTTTTTCGGAAAAATAGGAGGTCGGATGAATAAAAAATACATCCACACGCTGGTCTCTGATCTCCTCTTTTAAAAATGCAGGGACCTTGTCGCTCTGATCTCTTTTGAAAGGGGATGCGGCCCAATTCTTGGATTTACTATAATCAGGTTCGGATGCTTCCCGAACGGTGCTCCTGCTTTGAGCAATGGCCGAAGAGAGCAGAAGAGCAGCAATAACAAAAAAAAGAGCCGTTCTTTTCATATCATGATGACATACGCGAAAAGTACACAATCTAGGTTAAAGACCAATGTTTTAACGTGATAAATATTCCGTTACAACCTTTAGAATGCCTATTTGTTTCCACGTCCCGCCTCCTGGTAAACGGGCATGGACGCAAATATGCATCCCTACGGGTGCGGAGGCAAACCGGGTTTTTCGCTCATCTCAAAACGTAATACACCTCCTTGCGCTATCTCTGCATGCGTAAACCAATACCGATCGAGCAGAATGTCATTTAACCAGACTCTGCGAACATATTTTTTCCGAGGGGCATAGTTATCTGCCACAATGGTGAGAAGCTTATCTCCGATTTTCATTTCAGCCTTTTCGAAAAGCGGAGCCCCGATCTGATATACATCTGAACCGGCTACCGGATAAAAACCCAGGGCGCTGAAT
>JAPLDV010000139.1 GCA_026391235.1 Bacteroidia bacterium
AACCTGTCGCAAACTTACGGTTTCAGCGTGAGATGCATCAAAGATTAGGTATAGGTGATCAGGTATCAGGTATCAGGTATCAGGTATCAGGTATCAGGTGTCGGGTGTCGGGTATCGGGTATCAGGTATCGGGTATCGGGTGTCGGGTGGCCGGGGAACGCGAATATTTAAAATTCTGATATGGGAGATTTCTTGGCGCTGAGGGTTTGGGTTAAGGCCAAGGATTTGGCTGTGTTTATTCATAGGGTTACAGACAAAGGCCTTTTCAGCAAGGATTATGGATTAAAAGATCAAATCAGAAGAGCAACGGTTAGCATTCCGAGTAATATCGCTGAAGGTGAAGAGCTTGGCACAAATAAACAAAGCATCAAATACTTCAATATATCAAAGGGTTCTGCTGCCGAGGTTCTCACTCAAGCAATAATCGCCTTTGAAATTGGCTATCTTGGAAAAGAGGATTTTGTTTTCATTGAGCAGGAATGCAGATCAATATCCAAAATGCTTAACAAGTTAATACAATCCCGTTCAAATTCACTAGGCGAACCATTACCTGACTACCCCGACCTTACCTCTGATAACTGACACCCCAATCCCCATACCTGATCCCTGATACCCGACACCCGATCCCCATACCTGATTCCCGATCCCCATACCTGATTCCTGATACCCGACACCCGATCCCTGATACCCGACACCCGATACCCGATACCCGATACCTTTCTCACCTCTTCTTCTTCGGCTGATATTTCACCTCGTTCAAATAGGCCACATAAACCAGCAGGATCAAGGCAAACGCAATTACAAAGGCGAAAACAGGTACCGCTGCTGCCTCACCTGCTGCATAGGAATGCATACTGTTGCTAAGGAAGTAATTCACGCCGAAGTAAGTCATGAGAACGGATCCGAAGGCCAGCAACGATCCGAAGTTGAATGCGAAATCATTGTCAAAATCCTTCATGTTGTGCATGTGCCCTACAAAGCTGTATACCAGGATGGTAATCAGGCACCAGGTTTCCTTTGCATCCCAACCCCAATAGCGGCCCCACGATTGATTTGCCCAGATGGCGCCCAGAAAACAACCGATGGTGATCAGGTATAAACCAACAATCAGAACGATTTTGTTTAACCGGGTCAAATGCTTAATATGTGCGTTAAGGCTCAGATTATTCCTCTTCGTTTTTGAAACATATAAGGCCATGGTTATCAGGCCAATAAGAGCACCCAAGCCAAGAAATGAATAGCTGGTCATGATTACGGCCACATGAATAGTGAGCCAAACAGATTTCAGAACAGGGACCAAAGTACCCCATGCCACAAAAATCATCGACTCATATCCATTGCTCATAGGTGCATGGCCCGACAGATACCAGCGCAATCCCAATCCGATGGTATGGAACATCCAGGCTATAAACAGGAGGCCGCCGAATATCCAGGCAGATTTTCTATGCCACTTTGCAGGTTTAAACAATGACCATATCTGGGTAATTAGGAACATCAATCCTACCATGGCATAGAATATTGCCAGGCGTTCGAAAATGAGCATTTTATTGTAAAGTACCTCCAGGTTGGCTCTTTTGGGTGAAGGAATAAGGGAAGATCCGTAAGTTTTCTGATACCTGGTGATACCATCCCGGAGGATTTTGGCTTGCCCAAGGTTACCAATGCCGACAGCTTTCAGGTATTCATCGAAAACTCCCGCGATCATGAGAGAATCCATTTCAGACAGGCCGGCCGGAACCCGTCCGGGAACCGACCATTTAGCTTTCTGATCCCGAGGATCCGGAAAAATCTGAAGAAGCTGTCCGTTCATTCCCATGTAAAACACATTGAGCGTTTCATCCAGCTTGATAACATATTTATCCGATCCATTTCGTTGGTTGGGCTGTTTTTGCATTGCTGCATTAACCAAATCTCCCATCATGTATTTATCCTGCCTGAAGAAATCGTTATATGAGGCCTTTCCTCCGGATATCTGAAACATATTGGCTATCTCCGGATTTTTAACGGTAAAAATCTTCATCCCGGCCCACTCTTCCGGATGAGTTAAGAGGCTCAGCCAGAATTGCTCAGGTGTCATTCCGGCTATTTTATTTTTCCCAAACATCTTACGTAACATCTCAGATGACAAGGTGTTAACCGGTTTCATCCGGCCTTCACTGCCCTGTACCCAAATTTTCCCAAAGGCCTTAGCTTCAGCGGCATTGGGCGGATTTGGAAAGTTCTGTGCTGAAGCCCGGAATCCCGGCAAAAGTAACATCAGCAGTAATAAACCAGCCATCGCAGCTGATTTCCGGCTCTCCCTGAGCAGCTTTTTAAACCTGCTTCCCGGGGCAAATAACGACAGGATGATAAATGCAAACATCAGAAAATAACCCGTATACGTTACTCCGGTACCTAAAGCATCGTTACTAACCGACAGAACGGTGCCTTGCTCATCGTTATCGTATGAAGACTGAAAAAACCTGTATCCTTTATGTTTCAATATGTTATTCATAAATATCCGGTATGGCTTTTTTAGATTATCAGAGGGATCGTTGAGTGTTACTTCACTGGCAAATGAGGAGGGACTCATGGATCCGGGATATTTGTCGAGCTGAAAGTCGTTTAATGTTAATGTAAAAGGCAATTCCATCGGCTTGGATCCAAAACCGACTGTAAACTTGATCCCGCTGATTTCAAACGGATTGGGGATAATGTCAGTCCCTGGCACTCCGTGCACGACCTCCTCTTGGGCACCGTTGTTAATGGTTACACTGATCTTCATCACATCAGCATAATCCCCTCCACCGCCGTCCATCCTCCGGCTGCCCATTTTCATCGACTCACCGCTGACAAATTCAGTGCTTTTTATGTGAACCCGGTCTTCACCCAAACGGAAAGAAACATTGACCTGCTTTTTTCTGGCAGGTGAAATAAATATCTTTTGGAATTTCTCAACGCTGCCAGACCTGTTTTCAGCCTTTACATAAAAATAAGTATCGGAACTGATATAAGCTGCCGTGGTCTCACCTTCGCGAATATGCATGATTCCTTCGGTGCCTGCAAAGCGGGTAATTGCAGCTCCGGCAATTACGACGAGAAAAGCCAGGTGAAACAGGAAAATCGGCAATCGCTTAAGGTTATATAACTTAAGCCTTATCAGGTTAGCCAGTATATTTATAAAAACGAGCAAAACACTTAACTCAAACCACCAGGCCTGGTAAACAATTGCCTGAGCAGCCGTTGTGCCACTCCGGTTTTCAATAAAAGTGGCCATTCCCATACAGAATGCCAGGAAAATCACCAGCACCCCCATGAAAGACATTGAGAATAGAAATTTTACAATCCTTTTCAGAGTTTCCATAAATGTAGTAAATAATTTTTGCCAATATAATATATAAACCTGATCTCATTCTGAATCCAGTCGCCCGGCTACGGTTGCCTTCAATCCTCCAATGCCCTGTAGATAAAATCATTAAATGGTTTCATGATCGAGTACAAATCAACTATCCTTCCCGAAAGATCCGGGAAATCCAGCCACTCATCGGGCAAAGGTACCCAGGGGCAGTAGTGCTTGAACTTGAGAAAATCGATCAAAGGGAAATCAGCCGGAAAACCCAGTGGGGGCCGCTTGAGCTTATCATCCTGAAAAAATGTGAAATGCTTTGAGAAAGAAGGTTCGTCAATCAGGGCGGAGAAATCTTCCGGGAAAAGGAAAATCTCCTTCCGGATGGCTTTGAGTTTGTCGTTCGAAGGAATATAAATTCCCCCGGATAAAAAGCTTTCACCAGGCTGAATATGAAAATAATAGCCTGGCTCACCGCTATTCTTTCCTCCACGTGAGAGGTGAGCGCCGAAATTATTTTTGTATGGCGTTTTATCCGTTGCAAACCGTGTATCACGGTATATCCTGAATATCGCATCTGCGGCTTTCAGCCCCTTTATGCTGGGGTCAACCTGCCCCAGGCCTGCGATGATCTTTTCCAGAATTTGCTCAAATAAAGCCCTGGCCGATTGATAATCAGATTTATGCGCATTGAACCAACCTCTTTCGTTGTTTTGCTCAAGCAGCTTTAAGAAATTTAAAATGTTGTGCATTTTGTCAGTTATTTTATAAAAATCCGTTCAGTGTCAAAAGGTCCCCGCTCCCGCCTCCGCGGGGATG
This sequence comes from Bacteroidia bacterium, assembly GCA_026391235.1. The sequence continues at coordinate 4,145 of JAPLDV010000139.1, forward strand.
ACAGGAACACCTGCAAACCTCACTGCCTACTGCCCACTGCAGCTAAGACGCAAATATGCGTCTCTACGCGCTACCCTTTGTGAAACTGCCTACTGCCTACTGCCTACTGCTTCAGCGTTCCCTTATACTGGTACCCCAGTTCCTTAACGCGTGCAGCTACCTTTTCGATATTGACGCCATTGCCGCCGATCCTGACTTCGCCTGATTGTAGGTCGGCAGTAACTTCTTCAATACCTTCCATGGCCGAGAGATTATTCTCGACGGTTGCCCTGCAATGATTGCAGGTCATCCCTTCAACCGAAATTGTGGTATAAAAGGGATTCTTTGCATGTTCCATATCTACAGATTTTTTTAGTAATACCTTATTTTTCAACCATTTATTCCAAATTGCCACTAAAATAAAACCCGACAATAAGATAGTCGATACTGTATTGACCCAGTTGCCACCCATCATGTGTTCATGGTTTCCCATGTGGCTCATACCGAACCAGGATGCAGGCAAGAATTCATTCACCACTGCTCCTGAAAACAGTGCTCCTCCCACGATGGTGGCGAGATAAATGAAGAAAGCTTTTTTCCCCATCGTGTTGCTGATCACCATCATAGTTGCCACATTTGTTGCCGGGCCGGCCATCAGGAAAACAAGGGCTGCGCCGGGCGATATCCCCTTCATCAGTAAAACAGCTGCAAGGGGAATAGAACCGGTTGCACAAATATACAACGGTACCGATGCTGCCAGGACTACCAGCATTTCAATCCATGGATTGCCTATGTAGCGGCTGAAAAATGAATCGGGAATCAGCATGGAGAGCAATGCTGCTGCCACTAATCCGATCAGCAGCCATTTAACGATATCCTCAACCAATTCACCAAAACCATATCGGATTACTGTCTTCATCCGCTGCACAAAATTCGGTTTCACACGGGGAATGCCTCTGTCAGGATCCTTGTCGGCAGGGCTAAGCTGATCTTTATCAAAGGCATGGCTGGCAGCACCTCCGGCAAGGCCGGTGACCAGGGCAACAATCGGACGGATTATTGCAAATGGCAGTCCCAGAAGGGAATAAGTTGCCAGCATCGAATCCACGCCAGTTTGAGGAGTCGATATCAGGAAAGAGGTTGTTGCTCCTTTGGTGGCACCGCTTCGGTAAAACGAAACAGCTGTCGGTATTACACCGCATGAGCATAGAGGTAATGGCACTCCAAGAATTGCGGCATTCAGCACCGATCTGAAGTTATTCTTGCCCATAAAGCGCACGATCCCGTCGGTAGGAAAAAATGCCTTCAGTAATCCGGCAAATAAAAAGCCAAACAGCAGGTAAGGCGCCATCTCGCTCACCAGAAAATAAAATTCCTTCCCAAAATCTATTACCTTTCCCATAACCTTTAAACAAATATCCTGCTGAAAAGTTTCTGCGAAATCCTCACTCCCTAACCCCTCACTCACACACTCACACCCTAACACCCTCATTAGCATATTAGCATATTAACACAATAGCATATTAATCTTTGAGCTCCTCATAATCCACATACTCCCCCTCATCCTTTTCAATTATTTTGGTTTGTTTAGGTGCCGGAGCCGGCTCCGTAAAGTCATCTTTCGGAACCGATCGAGATCTCATCGTAAAGACCGTGATATTGCGGATAAACCTGAATATCAGGTATATCAATAATATTACTAAAAATATTCTGATCATAAGCTATTTGATTGCATAGTTATACAGATAAGCTTCATCGCTGCCTACCAGGAGGCTTTGATAAGCAGAAGTTTTATCGAGGCTACCTATCGTGAAAGATGTTTGCCCGTTCAAGGGGAACCCGTTATACAATGCTCCATCTCCATTATACAGGAGGATTTCCATTTTGGATGGAACAGTCAGGCCAATCTTTTTCAATTTATCGGTTAACAAATAGAAACCAGGCGGGCCGCTAATCATTCCGTCGAATTTGCGCGAGGTCAGCTTTTCGCCCGACTGGCGGTAAATTTCAAGTTTATTGCGGTCGATGAAAACAAATTCGCTCAATCCATCCTTATTAACATCTTCAACACAAAAGTAGTGGTCGGGACTAAATTCCCCGAATTTCTTCGATTCGGTTGTTCCATCCATTAAAATAGTATAAACAGTGCCATCGATATCAGTTAACAGGAACC
>JAPLDV010000684.1 GCA_026391235.1 Bacteroidia bacterium
GATGATATTTGCTGAGCCAGGGCCATCCGTTCTTCCAGGCCGGCATCAATCTCATCCGGATTGGAAACCGGGAAATTTGTCAGATGAACCGAATGGGCCTTGTTCCGGCCAGTTACGCTGTTCAGATCAAGGAACAACCGTTCGGAATAAAACGGGATCACCGGAGCAGCCAGTTTGGCAATAGTCTCCAGACAGGTATACAATGTTTGATAGGCCGAAATTTTATCGGAATCATAGTCGCCACCCCAGAATCGTTTGCGGCTCAGGCGCACGTACCAGTCGCTGAGGTTCTCCAGCACAAAGTCCTGGATGGCCCGAGCAGCGCGGGTGGGTGAGTAATCATCGAGTTCAGTGTCGACTTCGCGGATCAGGCTGTTCAACAGCGATAATATCCATCTGTCAAGCTCCGGCCGGTCTTCAACAGGAATCTCAGGTTCTTCATAGCGGAAATTATCGACATTGGCATACAAACTGAAAAAGGCATAGGAATTATAAAGGGTACCGAAAAACTTTCTTTTCACTTCATCCACCCCCGCAAGGTCAAACTTCAGGTTGTCCCATGGCGGGGAATTGGTGACCATATACCATCTCAGCGGATCGGATCCGTAAGTGCGGATGACCTCAAAAGGATCCACACTGTTTCCCAATCGTTTCGACATTTTGTTCCCGTCCTTATCCAGCATCAATCCATTGGATACCAGATTCTTGAACGATACCGAGTCGAACAGCATCACGGCAATTGCGTGGAGGGTGAAAAACCACCCCCTTGTTTGGTCGACTCCCTCGGCGATAAAATCGGCTGGAAAAAAATGCTCCAGATCGTCCTTGTGTTCAAAGGGATAGTGCAGCTGGGCAAAAGGCATTGCACCCGAATCAAACCAAACATCGATCAGGTCGGTTTCGCGGAACATTTTATCGCCGGTATCCGAAACCAGGTAAATATCATCCACATACGGGCGATGCAGGTCGAGCAGTGAATAATTGGCTTCACTGTTGTTTCCTTCAGCAAAATCTGCCAGCGGGTTGGATGCCATAAAACCGGCTGCAACGGCTTTATCAATCTCCAGCTGCAGCTCGGCCACCGATCCGATGCATTTGAGCTCGGTACTGTTTTCATTAGCCCAGATTGGCAGCGGGGTTCCCCAGTACCGCGAGCGCGAAAGGTTCCAGTCGACCAGGTTCTCCAGCCAGTTTCCGAAACGGCCGGTACCGGTGGATTCGGGTTTCCAGTTAATGGTTTTATTCAGATCGATCATCCGCTCCTTCACGGCCGTGGTCTTGATAAACCAGCTGTCGAGCGGATAATATAAAATGGGTTTGTCGGTCCGCCAGCAGTGCGGATAATTATGCACATGCTTTTCGATGCGGAACGCCTTGCCCTGCTGCTTAAGCATTACACAAATCTCAACATCTGCCGATTCGGCTCCGGGAGCGAGATTTTCATCATATTCATTTTTCACGTACCGACCGGCAAAAGTAAGGTAAGTATCCTGATTAACAAATAGATCGACATATTCCTTATTCAGATTTTCAATCGGGAAAAACCGACCCTTACGGTCGACCAGCGGTTGTGTTTTGTTGTCGATATCATCCACCAACAACGGCGAGATACCGTTTTGCCTGGCCACCCGGTCGTCGTCCGCTCCGAAAGTGGGAGCAATGTGAACGATACCGGTACCATCCCCGGTGGTGACAAAATCCCCGAGTATGACGCGGAACGCATCTCCCTTGGGTTGAACCCAGTTGATGAGCTGCTTATACCGGATTCCTTCGAGCTCCCTGCCCGAAAATTCCCTTATAATCTCAAAAGGATGTTTCGCAGCATCGAAATAGTTCTTTACCAGGTCCTTAGCCAAAATAACCCTGATAGCCTCTCCGGAGTAGGGGTTAACGGTATCCACCAGCACATAGCAGATATCCGGACCCACGCAAAGGGCCGTATTCGAGGGCAGGGTCCAGGGCGTGGTGGTCCAGGCCATGAAGAAGATACCTCCCCCTGCCCACTCAGGACCTCCCCCTGCCCCCTCCTTAGGAAGGAGGGGGTGAGCTTCGGCTTGATTTTCAGCATAATCCATAACGTCCCATGGAGCCCTCTTACCCCCCCTCCTTTCTACGGAGGGGGGTTGGGGGGAGGTCAGGAGGTTGGGGGAGGTACTTTCGGCAACCTCAAAGAGCGCAGTCACAGTGGTGTCCTTCACATCCCTATAGCAGCCCGGCTGGTTGAGTTCGTGCGAGCTCAAACCGGTGCCGGCAGCAGGTGAATAGGGCTGAATGGTATAGCCTTTATATAGTAATCCCTTGTTATAGAATTGTTTAAGTATCCACCAGAGAGTTTCGATATAACGATTATCGCAGGTAATATAAGGATGATCCATATCTACCCAGTAACCCATTTTGTGTGTCAGATCTTCCCATAAATCAGTATACTTCATCACTTCCTTGCGGCAGGTATCATTATAATCCGATACGCTGATGGTTTTCCCGATATCATCTTTGGTAATTCCGAGCATTTTCTCCACGCCGAGTTCAACCGGCAAACCGTGAGTATCCCATCCGGCTTTGCGCAATACCCGGTAGCCCTTCTGGGTTTTGTAACGGCAGAAAATATCCTTGATGGCACGCGCCATAACGTGGTGAATGCCGGGCAGGCCGTTGGCCGAGGGAGGACCTTCATAAAATTTGAAGTCGGGATAGCCTTCGCGGATTTCAAGACTTTTACGGAAAGTATCATTATTCAGCCAATAATCCCACATCTCCAGGTTTATGCCCGGAAGATCCAGCTGCTTGTATTCAGGAAACTTCTTACTCACAAAATCATTGCTTTAAAAAAAAGTGCACAAAGGTACAAAATTAGGGCTCAAGGCGCAAGGCTCAAGTCGCAAGTAAGGTAAAAAAGTTAAAACAAGTCAAATCAAGGAAAGAAAGTCAAGGGAGTGCCACCATTTTTGACTTGCAATAATTGCATGAGTCTTCAACCTACTTGCGCCTTGCACCTTACTTGCGCCTTGCGCCTTGCGCCTTGATCCTTTCGCCTTAAACTAATCCCTGCGCCTGCAAGATCCTTGCGATATACTTCCCTAAAATATCGAACTCCAGGTTAACAACAGAGCCTGGCCGGAAGCAGTGGAAATTGGTCACCTGGTAAGTAAAGGGAATTATTGCGACCTGAAAGCTGTTGTTACGGGCATTAACAACGGTCAGACTAACGCCGTTGACGCAAACGGAGCCTTTTTCGACTACCATATATCCGGGTTGATCTATAACAGGTTCGAACTCAAAGGTATAGTACAAGCTGCCTTCGGCCTCATCTACTTTTGTACAGATTGCAGTTTGATCCACATGACCCTGAACGATGTGGCCATCGAGCCGTCCGTCCATTCGCATGCTCCGTTCGAGGTTCACCTCATCACCTGCCTGCAGGAGGCCAAGATTTGATTTCTCGAGTGTTTCACGGATGGCAGTAACCGTGTAGGTTTTGTTTTCATTTTTTACAACGGTCAGGCATACGCCGTTATGTGACACACTCTGATCGATTTTCAGCTCGTTAACAAATGAGCACGTCATGGTAATATGAAGGTTATCCTGATCCTTCACCAGGCCAACCACCTTAGCTGTTTCTTCAACGATTCCCGAGAACATAGTTGATAAGATTTACTGCAAAAATAGTATTTTTTGTCATCCCGACGAAGGTCGGGACCCCGTCCCAAACCGCGGCATTCGGCGGGAGCTCACCGCTCTGGGTGTGGGTGTAGGAGTCCTCATTCTTATTCCTTAACTACAGAAAAAGCCTTCCTCCCCTCCACCTCAACCGTATACACTCCCCTCGCAAACGAATGCATTGGAATCTGTATCCGGGAGGAGGTGTAGGAGGTTTTTCCGGTATGCAACAATTGCCCCTTTTGATTAAATATCCTGATGTGCAAACCCTCCTCCGGCATAGTCAGTTCAACCGTTAACTGATCCGTAACCGGATTCGGATATATTTTAAGTTGCTGATTATAAGGTATTTCAGCCACATTCAACACCACTGGATTCGCGGTACAGATCCACCTCTCCGGATCAAACTTCACTGAATCCACCTTAAACCCCGGATTAACCCGAAACACCTGTCCACTGTAGCTATGCTTAAGTACTACAGTAACATACGAAGCACTTGTCATCCCGGCGAAAGCCGGGATCCCCTCACGCTGCACTGAGCCCTTTTCTGTCATCCCCGCGAAAGCGGGGACCCCCTCGCTACGAGAGCGAAGTTCCGCAGCCGCTCCATTTCCATACAACCGTACAGGCAAATCCATCTCAAAAAAACTCACCGAAGGATCACTCGGCTCCTGTGAGATCTCCAGCTCCACCTCATTATCCGGATTCAGCCGGTATACTATATGATATTTCGGATACCCTTCCCCAAATATCCAGTCGTTGAAAAATTCACGAAAACTGGTATCAGCCACAGCTTCGGCATGGCGGATAAAATCTTCGGTTGTGGCATAGCCGTTGGCAAGTTTAGGATCGTATAAATAATTATTCATTGCCTTGAAAAAATTTCCGTCACCCATCTCCCAGCGCAACATGTGAAGTACCATCGCTCCCTTGCTGTACGACAGGCGGGAATCAAATATCCGGTCAATATTGGTTGTATCATAACAATAAACCGATCCACCCGGCTCCCGGATGACCCGGTTGATCGACAATCGTTTAAAGGGTTCCCAATAAATTCCCCCGAGATCATGCTCGTAACAAAGTCCGGACATATACGTTGCAAAACCCTCATTCAGCCAGATATCTTTCCATGACCCACAAGTCAGAAAATCGCCAAACCATTGATGTCCAAGTTCATGAGCCATCAATTCATAACCGAAACTGCCCATAAAACTCATCGTCTGATGCTCCATCCCGCCACCCCAGTTCCACTGCGCATGCCCATATCGCTCATCTGCATAGGGATATAGGCCAAACAGCCGGTTATACAATTGAAATGGCTTTACCAGGTTCGGAGTCAGGGCCCGGGTGTCACTCAGGGTTTCGGGATACACATAATTCAATATCTCGATGGAATCACCGGTTTCGAGGGGCACAAAATCAGAATAAACAGCATAGTTAGTAACTGCAACACCAATCAGATAGGCAGCTATCGGGTGCTTGTGCTTCCACTGATAAATACTCCGGTCATCGCAGTGCTGTTCCGAAATGAGCATCCCATTGGCCGCGGCACGATTCCTCGGAGGTACCGTTATCACCAGGTGTACCGAATCGATCTTGTCGTTCAAATCCTGACTGCACGGCCACCAGTCCTTGGCTCCGTAAGGCTCCGAAAGGGTATATAATACAGGTACGTTATCATGTTTCGACAGCGCAAACGATTCCGTGCTGTCGTCAACGGGAATGCCCTGGTAGTCGACCATAATGGAGTCCAGCTTTGTAAATGACGGATCCCGGATTAATGCGGCCGGTTGCCGGTTGCCGGTCACCGGTTGTGAGGGAAGTTGAATACTTATTTTATCATTTTGATGGGTATAGGATGTTAACAGCTCACCATGGTACCGTATCGCCGTAACATGCAGATTGTTATGCATATCGAATGCGATCGACTGCTGATTATCCGATTTGGGTACAAAATAGGTTGATACCGATCCGGTGATAAATCGCACGGCAGGATCGAGCGTGAGCAGTATGCGATGGAATTTGATATCCATCCCTGATCCGCTCAGTGAGTTATTGTTCTTTACGATTCTGAATGACTTTTTTAATGAAGTTGCTTTGCCTGCGGCATCCTGGTCGATCCACGAGAGGTTAAAATCCTGTGCTGCGAGAATTTGCGCCGCCAGACTTATCAATAAGATCAATTTGCGATACATAACTTCTTTAATTAGCGAGCGTTAGCGAGCCATTTAGTGAGCGAAGCGAACCAATTAGCGATCGAAGGGAGCCAATTACCCAATGCGCATAATGATAAAAGTGATAATTTTTTTTCAAAATTTTTCCATTTGCTCCTTTTGAATGCATCTATATTATCAAAAGCCTAAAATTCATACGATGAAACGCGATTCGGATTTGGCATGGGAACTGATCGGGCAAGATCCGGTGCTGCGGCTGGAGCTATTTTCCATAGAGCAGCACCACGCATCTGATGATGAGATGGTTGCCGAGCTGATGGGGTTCTTTGCCAGGATCGAGAGGGTGATCAAATTAACAGCGGTTTTAGTTGAAGAAGACTGTATGATAGTAAGATAAGAGTTTCTTTCTTTTTCATCCCTTAGAACCGGATGCCGGTGTGAGTACTCCGCCGGCGCCGGGACTTTGGGGAATTGAAGAAGAGGGAAGACGGAAGACGGAAGACAAGATAGAAATGGGGAGGATACGGAGCCATAATGATTTGATAATTTATCAGAAAGCTTTTCAGGTGGTGATGGAGATTTTCCAATTGACGAAAGGTTTTCCAAAGGAAGAGAGTTATTCTTTGATTGATCAGATCAGAAGGTCTTCGAGGTCAGTAGCCGCCAATCTTGCAGAAGCTTTTAGAAGACGGTACTATCCCAGAATGTTCGTTTCAAAATTAGTGGATTGTGTATCTGAAGCCGCTGAAACCCAGGCCTGGCTTGAGTTTTCGCATCAATGCCAATACCTCGGGGAACCCACCGCTGATAAATTAATCAAAACGTACGATGAAATCCTGAATATAGCAACCGAAATGAGGTCCCACCCCGAAAAATGGCAACCCTTTTAACCCCGTCTTCCGTCTTCCGTCTTCTGTCTTCTGTCTTCTGTCTTCTGTCTTCTGTCTTTTGTATCTTAGCAAAAAAATCCTCGCTGATGGAAGCACGCATAACCCGTTTTCTCCGGCATCATCACGTACTTACCCTTTGCACAACTTCAAGCCAGGGCTCCTGGACGGCTCACTGTTTTTATGCCTATATGACCGATCACAAGGCTCTTGTGTTCACTACCGATCCTGAAACCCGCCATGGACGCAACATGCTGCTAAACCCAAACGTCTCCGGCGGCATCGCTCTCGAAACCAAAATCATCGGCAAGATCCGCGGCATCCAGCTGACCGGCCATGTCGTTCCCCTCGATAGCCTTGTCATCCCGGAGAAGGCAGGGGAGTGCCGCATTGCTTATATCAAAAAATTCCCCTTCGCCCTGGCCACCAAACTCGATCTCTGGATCCTGTATATCAACTATATCAAAATGACGGATAACAGGTTGGGGTTTGGGAAAAAGGTACTGTGGGAGAGAGAGTTATGAGATTAGTTGGTCGTTAGGATAAGAGGTTGATGGGTTGATAGGTTGATGGATTAGGTACATATAGAATTGATAATTAATAATATAAGATGTTCGCTGTAACTTGCATAATGCACGTAGAGACGGATTTATCCGTCTCTACACGTCCTCACGTCCTCACATCCTCACTCCCTAACTCCCAAACTCCCTAACCTATGTTTTTAATTACCGGCAGCACCGGCCTCCTCGGATCCCACGTTCTATATGCTCTCCTGCAAAAGCACGACCGTGTGGCGGCGCTCAAACGCCCATCAGCGAAAATCGATACCCTGCGTGAGATTTTTTCCTATTATACCCATGAACCTGATGCGCTGATGGAGCGGATCAACTGGCAGACCGGGGATCTGCTCGATAAGGAATCCTTGAACCTGGCGCTGGAGGGAATTTCCTGCGTGATTAACTGCGCGGCAGTCGTGTCTTTTGATCCGCGCGACAGGAAACGAATGATTGCGAACAATGTGGAAGGCGTCAGGAATTTGGCAGAAGCCATTCTGTCAAAGGAAGTCAGAGGATTGAGGACGGGGCTGATTCACATATCATCGATTTCGGCGCTCGGAGATGGGCCGGGTGATGAACCAAAGTTTTTGATTGATGAGGATACCCCGCGCGATCCGAAACGACGACACTCAGGGTATTCGGTTTCGAAGTTTGATTCGGAAAAGTTGCTGCGCGAGATGGGTGTGAATGCAATTATCCTCAACCCTGGTGTCATCCTCGGTCCCGGCCAATGGACAAAAGGCAGCTCTCAACTATGCGTAAAAGCCTGGCAGGGACTCAAATACTATCCTTACGGCGGCACCGGCTTCGTGGACGTCCGCGACTTAGCCGATATTATCACGCAAATCGGGGATCAGGTATCAGGTATCGGGTATCGGGGATCGGGTATCGGGGATCAGGTATCAGGTATCGGGGATCAGGTATCGGGTATCGGGGATCAGGTATCGGGTATCGGGGATCAGCCGGCCCCTGCTTCCGATCTTAACCTCTCCCCGTCTTCTGACTTCCGTCTTCCGTCTTCTGTCCCCGGAGAGCGCTTCTGCATTGTGGGAGCTAACTTACGCTACCGCGACTTCTTTAATCTCGTGACCGATGAGTTCGGGAAGCCGAATCCGCATATTTATGCAGGAAAGTTCATGACCGGATTAGCCTGGAGGGCCGATACCCTCAGGTCCGGCATAAAAGGCCGCAATCCACTCCTCACACGCGAAACCGCCATTGCTGCCCAACGCATCAGCTTTTACTCATCAAAAAAAATCTGTAATGCCCTCAACTTTGAGTTCCGGCCCATTGAGGAAACGATCGCTTGGGTAGCCGGATGCTGGGAAAAGAATTTACGACTATAATATCATCTCTCTGTCATCCCCGCGAAAACCTGCCCCCGCGGAGGCGGGGGGCGGGGACCTTTCGACGCTAACGAGGATCTTGCAAGCGGGGACCTTTCGACGCTAACGAGGACCTTGCAGGCGGGGACCCCTTGACGCTGCACTGCGTTCTATTGGAATCGCAAAAAACCAAAAATATCTTTTTAACTTTTTGACGAAATTGAGTAGTATTATTACTCGAATATGAAAAATCCATTATAATTTTACGGTTGGAGTTTGGCTCCTGTATGTATACCTGGGGATGAGAATATGTTAAAGATTGAGAGATCATATTGCTGGTATGCTTTGTACACACGGCCACGTTTCGAAAAGCGGGTTGATACCGATTTGCGTGAAGATGGTTTTGAAGTGTATTTACCGGTTATGCGCACCCGCAGAAAATGGTCGGACCGTATTAAATGGGTTGATCTGCCTATGTTCAGCGGATATATTTTTGTGCGGGTGAGTCACCGCGAATACTTTAAAATTCTCCAGCACCCGGCAGCCATGAAATACATTTCCTTTGGCGGCCAGCCGTCGGTTGTTCCCGAAAAAACTATTCATGCAATCAAACGGGCATTGGGCGAAGGTATTGATTTTGTGGTTACCAGCACGGTTTTCAAACCCGGACAGGAAATCGAAGTCACGGCCGGTCCGATGATTGGCTACAGCGGGGAAGTGATTCGCTATGACGGCAAAAAAAGTTTGCTCGTCCGAATTGGCAACACCGGCCTCTCCATGATCGTGCAAATGCAAGCGGCATATCTGCAGGCTATGGCCAAAGCACTTGTCGCCCCGGCGTAGGCCGCGGCCCCGTTGCAAACCGCGAATGCCCGCACGGAGCCTCAGCGGAGAACAGTCCTTCAATGGGACTGGATTGGCGAAGCTGTATCAGGGCAGATTGCACGAAGGCTTGTAAATCACAGAAATGCAGAGAGTTAGGAAGACTGAAGACTGAAGACAGAAGACTGGGAGAGGTTAAGATCGGAAACAGGGTACAGCTGATCTCCGACACCCGACACCCGACACCCGACACCCGATACCCGACACCCGATACCTGATACCCAACACCTGATACCCCATAACCCATGCTAGATACACTGGTAACCTCAAAAACCCGCCTTAAGCTGATCCTCAAGTTCTTCTTTAATCCCTCCAGTTCGGCCTATCTGCGCGGACTGGCAGATGAGTTCGGGGAGAGCAGCAATGCGGTCCGACTGGAACTGAACCGTTTCGAAGAAGCGGGACTCCTGGAGTCGGAGACCAACGGCAACAAGAAATTGTACCACGCCAACATGAAACATCCGCTATACAACGACATCCACAGCATCATCCGCAAAACAATCGGGATCGATCAAATCGTTGATGAGGTGGTCGCTAAGCTTGGCGATGTTGAAGAGGCTTATGTTACCGGCGACTTTGCCGTGGGTTCCAACGGCAAAACCGTTGATATCCTGCTGATTGGCTCCGATATTAATAAAGATTACCTCCATCGCCT
>JAPLDV010000712.1 GCA_026391235.1 Bacteroidia bacterium
ATGGGTGAATTGATTTCGATGTATGAGATCCCCTGATCGAGGCCGAGCCAGAGGTTATTTTCAATATCGGGAAAAATGCTGAGGACCGTATTGTTTTGCAAACCTTTATTCTGGTTGATGTGCTGAACGGGCCTGCCGGTATTGTCAATGATCAGTACCCCGTTTCGGATTGAACCAAAGGCAAAAAACTTCCTGCTGATCTGGGTGCCGCAAAAAATGGAATTTTCTACCAGAAATTCAGAGGCTTCCCGTGCCCAGGGAACGGCAATTTTTCCATCATACAGGTATAACCCATTTTTAGCCGTGCCGATAATTACATGGGTCTCATCATAAGGAACGATCGTTTCGATGTTTTTACCAATAAACACCTCCCCGCCCGGAGCGCGCTGAGTGTGAGTCCCGATTATCAGGACCAGCCCGATGTGCCGCTCCGAAGTGTATAGGGTTTTATTAACCTTATGCAAAAAATTGAATTCTTTATCCGGCAAGATAACATCCAGATTATCATTATGATACAGAAATATTTTGTTTTTCGACTGGAAATAGATGCCCTCCGGAGTTTCGAATATTTTCCAGATGTCGTTAAAGCTGACAGCAGTTTGCGGAAACTTCCGTGAAATAGACCGATAGGATAATATTCCTTTTTCGTCCGGTTTCATGATTCCGAAATCGTTCATCAAGCCGACATAGATGGTTCCGTTGAGGGCTACAAAAACCGACCGGTACATGAAGTGACCGGGCATGGAGTATAATCGCCAAAGTTTTCCGTCGAATTCCAGCAGGCCCTCATTATTGCCAAAATACATGAATCCCCTGCTGTCCTGGGTAATGCACCAGTTTTGCGTTGCCGCATGGTAAACTTTTTTAGGATAATTGATGATATGGGGGATACCCCGGTTTTTGACCTGGGCGGCCAGCGACTGGGAAATCCAAACCAGGACGATACCCAGGAAAATCCTGAGGGGAATATTCAATGGAGATCGCCTTCGTGCCATTATACGGGTTATTAGCAACCCGAAGATAGAGTAATTTGTTGAAGTTTAAGGTTAGAGATTTGAAGACCAGTTTTGAATCTCTAATGTAAACGGTCTTTAAGTACCCACCCCAACCCCTCCCTGAAAAAGGGAGGGGCTCCTCTCTGAGGGAAATCCGGAGCTCATTCCCCCTCCCTTTTTCAGGGAGGGGTTGGGGTGGGCACCTTTAAACGCTTCTGCACGAATCGTTTGCCGGTTATTAGGCTTAGGGCCGTTTGACCACAAACTGCGGGACTCTAAATTTCTCCTTTCTCCTTCTCTTAAAACTTAAGCCTTAAGTATTCTGCTTCGCCCACGTATCTTTCAACCCTACCGTCCTGTTAAATACAAGCTGTTCGGGATTGCTGTCGGGGTCCACATTGAAGTAACCGAGTCGGGTAAACTGCAGATGATCCAGATGGTTGGCGGATTTCAGTGAAGGTTCTACCTTGCAGTGAGTGAGCACGGTAAGCGAATCGGGATTAAGAAACTCCTTAAAATTCTGATCCTTGTGCCCGTCGGGATCGGGATCATTGAACAGGCGGTCGTACAGGCGAACCTCGGCATCCAGGGCGTTCGGTGCCGACACCCAATGAAGGGTGCCTTTTACCTTACGCTGGGCTTCGGCTGAACCGCTGTGGCTGGAGGGATCGTAGGTGACATGAATTTCGGTGATGAGTCCGTCAAAATCTTTTACAACCGATTCACATTTAATGATATAGGCTGATTTTAACCGGACCTCGCTGCCGGGCGACAATCGGAAATATTTCTTTGGAGGATCTTCCATGAAGTCATCGCGCTCAATATATAAAACGCGGCTGAAAGGCATTTTGCGCTTACCTGCTGATTCGTCTTCCGGGTTATTAACCGTTTCGAGTTCTTCGGTTTGGCCAGCGGGATAGTTATCGATGATCAGTTGTACAGGATTCAGCACAGCCATCACGCGGGGAGCGGTTTTATTGAGATCCTCCCTTATACAGAACTCCAGGAGGGCGACATCGATCACATTTTCACGCTTGGCTATCCCAACCAGCTCAGTAAATGCCCGGATAGAAGCGGGAGTATATCCGCGCCTCCGCAAACCATGCAGGGTTGGCATACGGGGATCGTCCCATCCGTTTACGTGCCCTTCGGTAACCAGTTGCAGCAGCTTGCGCTTGCTCATGATGGTGTAGCTGAGGTTCAGGCGGGCAAATTCAATTTGCCGGCTCGGAAAAATTTCCAGCTCCTGAATAAACCATTCATACAGCGGCCGGTGGGGAACAAACTCAAGGGTACAAAGCGAATGAGTTATTCCTTCAATCGAATCGCTCTGTCCATGGGCCCAGTCGTACATCGGGTAAATGCACCATTTATCGCCGGTGCGGTGATGGTGGGAATGACGGATTCGGTAAAGGATCGGATCGCGCATGTGCATATTCGTTGAGGCGAGGTCGATCTTAGCCCTGAGGGTCATGGAATCATTCGGGAACTCGCCGTTTTTCATTCGCTTGAAGAGATCAAGGTTCTCCTCAACAGGCCGGTTACGGTATGGACTTGGCTGATCGGGTTCAAAATCCGTTCCGCGGGTAGCGTTTACTTCTTCGGCTGATAGCTGGCAAACATAAGCCTTGCCTTTGCTGATCAATTTCAGCGCGAATTCATATAACTCATCAAAATAGTCGGAGGCATAGAATTCGCGGTCTTCCCAGTCAAATCCCATCCATTTGATATCCTTGCGGATAGCATCCACGTATGAGGTGTCCTCGGTAACCGGATTGGTATCATCGAAGCGGAGGTTGCACTTGCCGCCATATTCACTGGCAATGCCAAAATCCAGACAAAAAGCCTTGGCATGACCGATATGCAGATATCCGTTGGGTTCGGGCGGGAAGCGTGTTTGAACGCGGCCACCGTGTTTCCCGGATTTAAGATCCTCTTCAACAATCTGTTCGATGAAATTCAGGGACTTGGGTTCATCGTTTTTCAGTAAATCATTTCCGTCAGTCATGGCTTGTAAATTGAGTGTGCAAAGATAGTTACTTTTTATCGTGAAGCGTGAAGCGTGAAGCGTGATGCGGAAGAAACTGGCCGGTAAATTTTCTTT
>JAPLDV010000759.1 GCA_026391235.1 Bacteroidia bacterium
AGAGGGCATTAGTGGTAAGGGAAGCGGTTCCCGCCTCCGCGGGAATGACAAGGTTGCCGGGGGGGGGGAATGGGTGTGGGTGTGGGTGTGGGTGGTGAGTTATCTGGTTTGCTGTTCCGTTCCAATACGGCGGGGACTCTAGGTGATGTTTATTTGCCAGGGCAGCAGGATTCGAACCTGCGACTCCCAGTGGTTAGTTCTTTTTTACATTCTCATGTTGTCGATCAGTCTCACCTCACCGGCCTGCACGGCAATATAGCAGCGGATATTGGCAGAATCTGACCAGCTCGCAACCGGGGTGAGCGTTGTTTCATCGGCAAACTCCAAGTATTCAACTTCGAGTAGTCCGGTTTGATTGAGTGTTGAAATAATGAATTGCCTGAGTTGGTCCGGACCGGCGGAGGTGATTTTTCCAGCGGCCCGGGTGAGAGTCTGAAAGATGAGCGGGGCCGTGCGGCGGTGTTCGGGTGTTAACCGCACATTCCTCGAACTCATGGCCAGCCCGTCGGGTTCCCGGATGATCGGACAGGGAATAATTGTTACACGAAGCTGTTCGATAGCCACCAGCCGCCGGATGATCGCCAGCTGCTGAAAATCTTTTTCCCCGAAATAGGCTGCCGCAGGTTCAATAATCCTGAGAAGCTTATTCACCACCACTCCGACCCCGTTGAAATGGCCCGGACGGAACCTGCCCTCCATCACACTGGCTAAAGCTCCGAAATCATACACATGGGTTTCCGGTTTGGGATACATTTCCGCCACGGATGGGGCAAAAACATAATCGTCGTCATGTAAAAGGGGTTCAAGCAGCCCGAGATCGGTCTTCAGGTTGCGCGGATATTTTTCGAGGTCGGCCGGATTATTAAACTGGATAGGGTTCACGAAAATGCTGACAGCCACCCGGTCATTTTCACGGACCGCGCGCTTCACGAGTGAGAGATGCCCTTCATGAAGCGCCCCCATCGTGGGAACAAATCCGACTGTCAGTTGTTGATTAAAAAGGGAATGAACATGTTCCCGTGCTGTCTTTATAGTTTCAAATACCTTCATTTAGTATGACAATGGTTCGCAAAATTAGCCAAAATAGATGTTGATAACCCATTACTATTGTTAACAAGTTGATAATTACTTCAATTTTTACTACCTTTGCGTCCAGAAAGGAAAAATCCGACAGGATGAAAAAGCCCAGGGTTCTTTACATATCCCAGGAAATTGCGCCCTATCTGCCTGAAACTGAGATGGCTACAATTAGCCGTTTTCTGCCGCAGGGTATCCAGGAGCGTGGACGGGAAATTCGAACTTTTATGCCGCGTTTCGGTATGGTCAATGAACGCCGGAACCAGTTGCACGAAGTCATACGCCTTTCGGGTATGAATCTGATCATCAATGAAACAGATCATCCCCTCATCATCAAGGTTGCCTCCATTCAGGCTGCCAGGATGCAGGTGTATTTTATCGACAATGAAGATTATTTTCAGCGTAAGGCCATCTTAAATGATGAGCATGGTGTTGAATTTCCGGACAACGACGAACGGGCAATATTTTTTGCCCGGGGTGTTTTGGAAACAGTCCGGAAACTCCGCTGGACACCGGATCTTGTTCATTGCCATGGCTGGTTTACAGCTCTGATCCCGCTATACCTTAAAAAGGTATTTCATGATGACCCCTTGTTCGGCCACGCCAAAGTGGTCTATTCATTATATCAGGATTCTTTTAAAACACCTCTGCATGAGTCGTTTAAGCAAAAAATTATGATGCCGGGTATCAAACCGGCCGATGTCGACGTTATAACAGTGCCGGATTTTGTGAACATGAGCCAGATGGCCATTACCCATTCAGATGCAGTAATGATCGGCAGTAAAGTTCTTAATCCGGAAGTCGAATCATTCCTTAGGAAATCGGGTAAACCTTTCCTGGAATACCAGGAACCCGAGAGTTTCGTGGAGGCTTATTCAACTTACTATCAGGATGTTTTAGGGGTCTGATTTAATTACATTTAGATAAATGATCAATACGTTATTTCGCAAAACAGGTTTGGGGTTGATATCCGCCGGTATGTTTTTTCTATCGTTAAACAGCTGTACCAATAATAGTGATGAAATCGGAATGAACCTGCCAAATGTGGGCGATAAGCTGGTACCTATCGTGGATGAGTCTACTATCATTTTTGCCAGTACACTCAGGCAGGATTCCCTCTACAGCCAGAAAATGTCTTCTTCACTGCTGGGTAGCATTTATGATCCGGTTTTCGGGCGGTCAAATGCCAATCTGCTTACCCAGCTTCGATTGTCGTCAAATGAGGTTGATTTTGGTGTAAATCCGCAGATCGACTCTGCCATCGTTCAGCTGAAATATCAGGGATACTATGGTGATACCACAACACTTCAGAACGTACGCATCTATGAACTGACGAAGGATCTCTCTTTCGATTCAACCTACTACTCAAATATGGATATGACAGGTGCTTATGACCCCTCAGTGCCGGTTGCAGATTTTTCCTATTACCCAAAGCCCAGTCAGGATTCTCTTCCTATCCGTTTATCTGAAGAATTTGGTAATAAACTGTTGAATACCGATACTGCCAATTTATCTAATAATATCGCCTGGCTGGCTTTTTTCAAAGGATTGTATTTTGAACCTTCAACGGTTGAGCAGGGAGGCTCGATTGTCTATTTCGACTTTGCCGGAGGGGAATCCAGGCTTACCCTGTACTTCCATAATGATGCTAACGATTCTTTGAAATTTGAAGTGGTTATCAATACAAATTGCAGCTGGGTTAACCTCTTTAATCACAATTATTCGGGCACTACGATCGAAAATCTGATTAATGATTCGATCAACACCCATCCTGATGTATATCTGCAGAGCATGGCCGGTTTGCGTACCCATCTGAAATTTGAAATATCGCCTTCCATTTTGGATAAGGTAAAATCCGGTATCGCCATTAACAAGGCGGAGCTGATCATTACCTTTCCCGATGATCCGACGGTTAGTTCATTCGGACGGCCGAATTCGCTGGCGGTTTACAATGCAACCATAGATGGCAAAAACGAATATATCCAAGACATTTCAATGGGCTCAACCTATTACGGTGGCACCTTAAGCGAAAAAACCTTATCCTACCGGTTCAATATCGCGCTGCATCTGCAAAATATCCTCAGTCCGGATACGGCTCAGCAGATCTCCAATAATGGAATGTTTCTTGTGATAGCCAATGAACGAACGACTGCAAACCGTTTGATTTTGAATAATGGTACGGTCAACGGTGGCATGAAACTGAAAATCACCTATACGCCGCTTAAATAAGGCTCAAGGCTCAAGGATGAGATTTGAATAAAGAATTCTGAATTCGAATCTCCCAACTCCAACTTCATACTTGTCTTTAACTTAA
>JAPLDV010000564.1 GCA_026391235.1 Bacteroidia bacterium
ATGTACATCTCGAATAGCGGTCGCATCATCTCGAAATCGCCTGACTCCAGCATCGACCAATAGGGAAGCCGGGTATTCTGAAACCAGAAGGGGCCGCCCCACCTGCGGAAATCGGCATCAAATCCGTTCGATTCTTTCCGGGCGTAAGTATCTACAGTAAAGATCGATCCGTTGAATTTTATTGGCGAATTGCCCCTGCCTCCGCAGGCATTGATGAACCTTTGCAGGATATAGCCGCGGGTAATGGTGCTGACCTGACTGCCGATCTTAGGATCAGGTGATGATACAAAAATATAGCTCCGGTTCCAGAATTTCTTCCACCACTCACGGTGGGCGTTAAGCCTCGACTCAGCAGATACTGATTTTATTCTCTCAATTCCATAGTTTAACTGGTTAACCCAATCCTGTTCAGTAATGGCAACAGAAGTCGATGGGTAAACGGATACAGTGCAAGC
This sequence comes from Bacteroidia bacterium, assembly GCA_026391235.1. The sequence continues at coordinate 456 of JAPLDV010000564.1, forward strand.
TGTAACCTTTCCCTGAGATGATAATACCTTGGCCGATTCTGATTTTAGCCCGGCACCTTCGATACAGGCACCAAAAGTCCGGTAAAACAGGGGATCATTCGATCGAACGGCAAAATCACCCAGTGCCTGCAGCTTAAGGTTCTCTTGCCACACCGACCGGTCGTTGCGGTGATACCAGGTGATCCGGCTGCCGGTAGCAGGCAGAAAATGATCGGCCTCCTGATAAACCGGTTTCTCATCAGTTGCCTCAAGGCCATATACACTGAACAGCTCATCCTGATTAGTCATGGCGCGCTTCAAGGTTCTCCATGGCTGGAGCTCAACCTTAACTTTCACGGGCTTTTTCGCGGTGACAATGATTTCCGCAACCGGATGATTCGCATCTGTCCGGATGACTATTTCAACTTCTTCGGCCGCTTTTCCGGCATGAATGAGGATCTCTCCGTCGGTCAGCTTTAACTCCTGCCTGAAAGGTTTGCCCGTAACGAAAGGGCTCGGATCCAGATTGATCCTGATCTTGCCCAACTTCAATAACTGTCCGTTTTCACTCCATGCATCCGTTTTCGACAGATAAAGGAACAGATCACCGTTTCCCTCAACCCACACGTTCAATCCGATATCACCATTCCCCAAAGGCATCGATCCCAGTGGATTTGCACTTGGCGTGTTCCATACCACATTATATGAAGCCGTCCTGGCCAAGATGTCGGTTTCCTGTGCATGAACCTCGAAAAACATGGATGATAAAAGGCTGATGATAAGCCAATAACGATTAATAAATTGTTTCATATTTTTCCGTATTTGCAGACGTATTTATGCGGACGCAATTAAGAAGACGCAATTATGCGTCTCTACATAATGTAATACCCTCCGATGGCGAAAATGCAGATCGTGTTGTTGTCGAATTTATAAATCAATCTATCATATTGCGACAGTTTTCGCGACCAGAATCCTGCAAGTTCATATTTGAGTTGCTCAGGCTTACCGAGTCCCGTTTCAGGATTTTCTCTCTGCATTTCTTTTAAAATCCTGCAAAGGTTTTTATGGAGTACCTTGTCCTTGAGACTCAAATCTTCATACACCTGCCAGGTGTTCCCTTCAAAAACGATTGATCTCATCAAGTTGCTGCTGAGTTGGTTTAAAACCCCGGTTATCCTGATAAGTTATCATAGATTCAGCAACCTGGCTCATTAATGAGTTATTTCTGAGAACATATAATGTCTCCTGTTCGCGCTCCCAGTCTTCCACACTCATAATAATGAAATCTTTTCCTGAACGACGATTTATTCTGATTGCCTGGTGTTCATCAATAGCTTTATCCACAAAGACTTTCAGATTTGCTCTAAATTTATTTACTGATAGTTCAAGCATAACTACTAATTTTTATTTCAACAAAGGTACCGTATTCAGGTACATATTCAAAATGGAGGGGGCAGGTACTTAAGATCAACAAGGCCGGTCCTTTGCGGGTTATCAGGTTTGGGGCTGAATGGTGACATACTGCGGGACTCTACATTCTTTCGATCTACTCTTTCTTTACATCCTCACGTCCTCACGTCCTCACGTCCTCACATCCTCACATCCTCACGTATTTTCTTCACTGCGTCCACCATCGCCATAAACCCTTCCACGGGAATATACCCGGCGATGGAATTCCCCGATCCCAGAGCAAATCCTTGCGCATTGCTCCGGTATCGGGTACCTTTATCGATAACCATCCTGAGGATATCGTCGTAGGAATTCAAACAGAGATCGTTAACATCAATGCCGCCCAAAAGTCCGATACGGCTGGAGTAGCGTGCAATCCATTCATCAAAAACGGCAATCTGATCTTCATTGGAGTGTTTGGCATCAATTCCTGCCGAAATAAGATCGTCCATTACAGGGAAAATGTTCCCGCAGCTATGGAGCAGGAATTTTTTATCGGACCCATGAACTAAATCTATCACCCTTTTATATTGAGGGATAAGATGTTGCCTGATCACACCGGGTTCAAAAAATGTAGATGTTTTAAACCCTATATCATCGCCCATCCGGAAAAAGACAAAAATATCGCTATATCTCTTAACCATTTCAGCCCACAGTTTGGCAAAAAGATCACCGATTTTCAGATACAAATCGGCAAAAAGTTCGGGATCGAGATACTGCATAACAGCCAGGTTTTCAAATCCGACCAGATCTTCGCTGGTCTCAAAAATGCCATATCCGCAACCGCCCCAAACTCTCATTCCCGGAGGTAATATCGCCCGGATGGCCTCAAGATGAGGGGTATATATTTTCCAGTACAGTTCCGGAAATTCATCAAATGGATACCGCTCGAAATCGGCACGGTTTTGAATGGGGCCCGCCATGCCTCCGTTGATCGCACCATGACCGGGAAGTATTTCGCAAATTGCTGCTTCATAGGCAAATGAATCATAGGTCATATCCTTCCAGAAGTTGCTGATTGTCCGATAGTAATCCTGAAAATCCTTTGAACTGCTACCCTGAATGGACAGGTCCTTTCCGATCACCTTCCGGATAAACGGGGGATCAATGGCATGTTCGTATAACGGCAAACGGGAAGGCCTCCGGTTGTTTAAAACATCCAGGATATTCCGGTAATCGGGTGTAAAATGATTTGTTTTCATTATCAGATAGTTGATCCGGTTAATGCACTGAGTACCTCCTGTTTTACTTTCCTGTAATCCATGATGTCCTTATCATACTGGTCAAATGCCTGGAACAGCTTGTCAATCAGTTTGGCGGCCAGTTCAGGATTTTGTTTTTTGAGCAGATAGAGCAATTCGTAATCTTCCATGCCGATGCGGTGAGCTTCAAATCTCTGGCTGGATATGGGCCCGTTCTTTCCGGGGTAAACGATGTGTGAATCACCTGCCGGCAGATAATTGGTCGCACCGCCATGCATCCTTACCAGCTCTTCGTAAGGCTTACCGCTGTGCATGTTGAATCCCCAGTGGAGAAAACCCTGGAGGTCATATTTGGCACATGCCCAGCCGACATAAACCTGCCGCAATCGCTCCTGATCGACCAATCGGTTTATCCAGGGCCCGCCCGGTATCAGACAGGTATAGACCCAAACCGCATCACCGGCCGCTTTCCGGTCTTCAAAAAATGCTGCATTTTTCTGGTATTCCTGAACTTGCGGGCACCAGCAGTCTACGATACCGGAGAGGCTTACGGTCATCGTTGCCTCAAGAACCCGGAGATCGGGTTTCATTGATTTCAGCAGTGAAACGGTGGCTTTGTAACGATCGACATACTCATCAGTCGGTTCATCAAAAACACCCTGATACCATCTCGATTCCCATTCATTCTTTCTCATCAGTGCAATAATCGGCTCTGCCATCGAACGGATAATTTTCTGACCAACTTCTGAAACTGCCGGGATCTCTCTGTTATCTGCAGCAGGCACTGCCACCAGGAAAGCATCCGACGACCAGTCGCGCCGGCGGGCAAACGGTGCACCCTGGATGGTGGTCAACCCTTCGGACAAAAATGTATTAATGTATCGATCAAGCCGTTGCTGGTAAAACTCAGCCACAATTCCATCCGGGTTGAATCTGAAAAAATCGCTCCAGATAAACCAGAAGGTATTTTGACGGCCTCTGGCCATCATTTGTGCATATTTACGAAGCATGCCCCAGAAGGGTTCCGACCACATCTCAGCCTGATGATCGTTGCAGATGTTGCCGAGGTTGAGCCAATTCACATAATTCAGATGCGACTGATTTACCGGTGGAATTTCAACCGGATATACGTTAACAGTGAACGCCAGTTTCTTTACCTGCCGCTTGGTGGCGATGCGAACTATAAACACTTGTTTCCCGGCGGGGAAATCTTTTCCGATGGGGATTTCCATCCGCAGGGCCTGTGTCGGCCTTCCCGGTATGTAACCGCTTTGAATCGGTTCCAGAGCTTCATAAATGCGGAAAGGGGCCCTGCGGATGACATACGGGTTGGTTTGGCCGGTGAACTTCTCCGTCCGGCTGTCGAGACCTGTATTTTCGGTTACCGGAACATCAATCATGAAGTACCAGTTGGTATAGAACTTATCCAGCATCCCTTTTGCCGTAACAGCGAAGCGGATGGGATCACCGGGGATCACATCGGTTAGTAATATATTCACTCCGGCAATGCTTCCCCGGCAAACATCAACAGTATAAGAGGTTACAGCCGTCTCAATTTTGGAATCGGGATAAACCGGGGCCAATTCATCCAGCATTGATATTTTAAATTCTTCGGGATCCGTCGGGGCAGTGAATCCCATTAAAAGGAGCAGGCCCAGTCCAATGAATGATTTTATTGTACGCATATTCAGTTTATTTCAAAGCTGTAAATACTTTTTCGCCGCCTATCCAGGTTTCCAATACTCTGGTTTTCGGCACTTTAAGCGGTTCGATTTTCATGATATCCTCTTCCAGGACAACAAAATCGGCCATCTTGCCAGGCTCGATACTTCCGCGCTCATTTTCTTCAAAGCAAGATTTTGCCGCCCAGATGGTCATTGCTTTTAAACTCTCCTCCCGGGTTAATGCATTTTCCATCATCCAGCCGCCGGCGGGAAATCCTGATGGGTCCATCCTGGCAAATCCGGCATAAAATCCGAAAAGCGGATTGATCCGCTCAACCGGAAAATCCGACCCGTTCGGGATCCATCCATTTTGCTCCATCAGCTGTTTGTACGCGTATGCCCCTTTGATCCGCACCGGCCCCACGCGATCCTCTGCCCAATCCATATCGGATGTGGCGTGTGATGACTGCACCGAAGGAATAATGCTGTAATCCCCGAATATTCCGAAATCATCGGGATGGATGATCTGTGCATGTTCAATCCGCCACCGCCGGTCGTTTTTTGTTTTCAGGATCTCTTTATAGATCGTTAACATCAACCGGTTGGCACTGTCACCGATGCAATGTGTATTAACCTGATAACCAGCATCATAGCTTTTATTGCAGATATCTTTCAGATAGGCGGTTTCACTAACCTGCAAACCCGGTTTTTCCGGTGCGTCAGCATAAGGCTCCAGCATTAAGGCTCCCCGTGAACCCAGGGCACCATCGGCAAACAACTTCACAGATCGGACATTGAGCCGGTCGGTTTTGTATATTCCTTTGGATATGAATTCTTTAAAGTTTTCCTGAGTCGGAGCCAACATGGCATAAATCCTCATTTTTAACAAGCCTTTTTTCTGCATT
>JAPLDV010000398.1 GCA_026391235.1 Bacteroidia bacterium
TCTCTACTACCCTGACAGCCCCTATGAATTTTCAGTGCTTTCGGCAGACATTTTAGGCCAGGTCTATGAACAGTTTCTCGGTAAGGTGATACATCTTACAGCAGGGCACAGGGCGGTAATCGAAGATAAGCCGGAGGTGAAAAAGGCAGGGGGCGTCTACTATACCCCGCGCTACATCGTAGACTATATTGTGAAAAACACCGTTGGAAAACTTCTTGAAGGCAAGACACCGAAACAGGCGGCAAACATAAAGGTACTCGATCCTGCCTGCGGCTCAGGTTCTTTCCTCATCGGCGCTTATCAATACATTCTGGACTGGCACAGGGACTGGTATAGCGGGCACTCCCCTGAGAAGTTGGCAAGAGGCAAATCGCCCGCCCTGTATCAGGCGTCAGGGGGCGAGTGGAGGCTCACCACAGGCGAGAGAAAGCGCATACTCCTCAACAATATCTTCGGCGTGGACATTGACACCCAGGCAGTAGAGGTTACAAAGCTTTCGCTTCTCCTGAAAGTACTGGAAGGCGAAACTGAACAATCCATATCGCAACAGATGGCGCTCTTCCATGAGCGGGCGCTCCCGGACTTAAGCGACAACATAAAATGCGGCAATTCCCTGATAGGGCCTGATTTTTACGACGGGAGGCAAATGGGCTTGTTTGATGATACGGAACGCTATAGGATCAATGTGTTTGACTGGAACAAGGAATTTCCCGAGATTATGAACGCAGGCGGTTTCGATGCAGTGATAGGCAATCCGCCGTGGGGTGCCACATTGTCTGATTCGGAACAGAAATACCTACAAAAGACATACGTGGTTGCACAAAGCAGCGCATTGGATTCTTATCTTGTTTTCATGGAAAGCTCTTTAAAACGTCTTAGAACGGCAGGTCTTTTGGGTTATATTACGCCGGACACTTTCCTTAGAAAAGATGACCACCTTCCGGCAAGGATGTTTCTTCTTGCTAAAAACAGGATTATTGATTTGGTTGAAACAGGTCCCATGTTTTCAAAGGTGCGAGATACTTGGTGCTTAGTAAGTACCATCATGAAGGCTGAGCCAACATCTTCACACAACATTCATCACAAAAAGCTTAGCAGATTCGTTGTATCGGCCGAAGAAAGGTTGGAGCAGTTTAGCAAACAAGAATGGTACAGGGATACGCAGATTCCTCAATCGACATGGCTGAACCGACCGGGGATGATTATTGGCTACTTTGCATCAGAGGCCGAACAATCTATTATCGGCAAGATCGAAACTCATCCAAGACTTGGCTCTCTTGTGGGTCATTATTTAATCTCAAGAGGAGAAGAAGGAAGCAAGTTTGCTCTGCAAAGAAATGACCACGGAGATATGGTCGTCGTGATTCCGGCAGACATTGAACGGTATAGCACGGCCACAGGAATACCAGTCGCCCGTGAATCGCTTACAAAAACTAAAGTTGAGCGGCTGTACCGACATCCAAAGATATGGATTATTAGAATACAAAAGATGCGATGGAAACAAAGGCTCGTGTGCTCATTCGATGAAAGAACTAATTCGGCGGGAATGAAAACCTTGCAGATAATAGTGTCAACGGGTAGCAATCAAAATGACTTGAAATATCTATCGGGAATCCTTACGTCAAAACTGATGAACTTCTGGTGTACGAATTACCTATCGGACGATTTGAATCAGTCTTTTCTTGAAAAGATACCGATTCGGCAAATCGACTTCTCCAATCCCGCCGATGTTACCCTCCATTTCCGCATGGTCTCCCTCGTTGAACAGATGCTTGCCCTCCATAAACAACTTGCCGAGGCAAAGACGCCTCATGACAAAACCGCCATCCAGCGCCAGGTAGACGCCACCGACCACCAGATTGACCGGCTTGTGTATGAGTTATATGAACTGACTGAAGAAGAAATAAAAATAGTGGAAGAGTAGAAAGATGGTTCTTCCGACTTAGCTGTAGGTAACTGAAAATCGATATTTCACCTACAACTAAATGATTTCAAATAAATGAATTATCGAGAATTACGAATTGAAACAGAGGATAACAACAAAATCAGCGGGAGGCCCGAATTTAGGCCGATCCGCTGGATTGACTGGTTGTGCAAAAACGCATGTATTAAAGCCTTCATCCGAGTTAAGGCCACAGTATTTTCTTGGCAGTTTCAGACAAGACGTCCGTGAGCAGATCCCGGAACATTGATGCCGCACTGCTGCCAGCCTTAGCCATGATCTTCTTGAATCTGGTAGCCGCAACTTGAGTTGACGGAGCATCTCTGACTAAATCATCGATGCTATTTTTCAAAACAGCTCGGTCCTCTTCATCAATGGAGTCCAGCTCTTTGGCAAGGGCACCGGCCGCTTCTATTCTTGACCTCGTCCAAGGGAATGGTTCGCCACAGTTAATACAGAATCTCGGAGCAACGTATGTTACGCCAATGCCGCCGCCCCAATATGAGCCACGGATAGGGGCATTACAGGCCGGACAATTAGTGATAGTTGCAGCACCACAGGTCGCACAGAATTTCTCATTGAATTCAGGCATGTTTTGAGTAGTGCTATTTGCCACATGGCCGTTGCTACAGATTTGCGCTACGTCATACCCTTCTCGTATCACTGTTTACCCCCTTTTTTATTAGTATCGGCGCTTATGCCTTTTAGGCACAACGCCGTCATCAGCCGCCGGGACACAAACGCCGAAAATGAAAAGAAAAAGTGTTATGCCCGGTCGGCTGGATGTTGTTGTTATGCCATACTAGGCATTACTTCGTACTTTGCTCTTGTATCTCCATGAATGTCCGCCTGAACTGGATGGGATCATCTATGCCGGGCACGGGTGCTTGCGGGTTGCCTGCACCGGATACGATGATTGAGCCGTAATTTAACATTCTTCCAAGCAACGACTGTTTTACCTGGATGCTTTCCACTTTGGGCAATAACAATTCAATTGTGTCCCTGCGTATAAAGCCGAATTTCGCAATAATCTTCTTATTTGTAATTGCTAGTTCAGTAGTTTTGTATCGAATAAACGCAGCTAACCAAAACACCAAACCAAGGCCGAACATAGGCAGGAATAATAACCCGACAATAAAATACGGCAGCATTGACCAAATGCTTATTCTTGCTTCATATTCGACTCTTTCCCCGCTACTGATAACGCTTTGAACATAAGTTCCCATTTCATCCCCTTTTTTTGATTTGATATTTTATTTCCAGCATAACGAGCCTGTAGAAAAACCCCTGACTGCGCTCTGAAACGATTAAGGGGTGGTTTTTCGGGAATCATCTGACCCCTCCCAAGCATGAGATCGTTGATTGTAGCGCATTCTGTGAGGTCATTCTTTTTTACATCCCACCCA
>JAPLDV010000715.1 GCA_026391235.1 Bacteroidia bacterium
GATGATAATCCGATTTTGATTCTGTTGACCCCCAAAAAGTAAAATATTATGGAAAGACGAGGATTCATCAAAAACGCCGCAATAGCCGGCACCGCCGCCCTGCTGCCGGCAAACGCACTACTGGAAGCCGAAGGCGTGTCAGAGGCAAACAAACCACTGGATTCGCGTCCGTTACGGATATCAAAAGTGAATAAGCCCCTGGCCATTGCCATGTGGGATTTCAGCTGGATTCTCCGGCATCATAAATACGGGGATTTTCAGGATTGGGACCGCGTTCTGGAAGGGTTGGCCGAACGGGGCTACAACGCCATCCGGATGGATGCCATGCCCCAGTTTGTTGCTTCAAATAAGGAGGGCAAAATCATCGAAGAGTTCCGGTCACCCAAGAAAGACTGGGTTCCTGCTCTCTGGGGGAACGATTATGCCATGGATTTCCGTCCGAGGGAGGCATTGCTTGAGTTTCTGCCAAAGTGCAAAAAGTATGGAATACAGGTTGGGCTTGCCTCCTGGTTCCTGCCGCACGGAAACAATATCGATATTATAAACGAAGAAGGCGGACTGCAAAGGGCCTGGATGGAAACACTGGATTTTCTGAATTCATATAACCTCCTGGATGATAATATTATCTATGTTGATCTGCTGAATGAATATCCCGATTGTAATGGCTACGATTGGATCAAGAAGGAGATGAACCTGCAGCCGGATGCCAAAATGAAAATCAAGTTCTACAACGATCTGGCCAATAATATGATCGCTGCCTTAAAGCAAAAATATCCCAATCTGGACTACTTTACTTCCTTTCATACCTGGAGCGGACTGGATACTCTGGAACTGACGAATTATGCCGCCCTGGATTTTCATGTATGGTTCCATCATAATTCAATAATCGGCGGTAAAATCGGGGCAGCCGCCAATACCGGAATCGACAGGGATATACGCATAGATTACTCAAACCTGATGTCGTGCTGGAAGGAGAATAAGACGCAGCTGGTAGGATGGATCGATGGAATGATTTCCTCTATTGCCAGAAAGGCTGCGGACAATGGGATTGTTTGCGGCAATACCGAGGGCTGGGGCCCGATCGGATGGTTCGATCACCCTGATCTGCCGTGGGACTGGGTAAAGGAATCGGCTGAGATCTGTGTCGGCCTGGCGAAGAAGCACAATGAGTATAAGTTTATCTGCTCCTCCAATTTCACCCATCCGCAATTTAAAGGCTTATGGGAAGATGTAAAATGGCACCGGAAAATCACCGGAATCATAAGAAGCTGATTAATGAAAACTGATTACCAACGACGGACGGTTGAGCTGGAAAACAAACCGGATTTTGATGCCTGCATGGACCGGATATATGCATGGTACAACCAGGAAATTATCGACCGGGTTCCGATCCGGTTTTCGGCCCACAATGCGGAGTATAACGATAGTATAGATTTGCCCGGGCACTCCTGGAAAAGTCTGAAAGAACGCTGGTGGAATACCGAATATCAGATTGAATTGTTTGAATACAAACTCCGGAACTCAACCTTTAATGCTGAAACCTTTCCTGTTTTCTGGCCCAATCTGGGTCCCGAAGTGTATACCGCTTTTTATGGTGCTGAGCTTGAATACCGGGAAGTAACCTCCTATGCGATTCCATCCATTCAGAATTGGGGCCAGGTGGATAGTATCAAGCTGGATTTCAACAATCCCTATTTCAGGAAACTGGAAGAGATGACCCGAGAGGCTTTAAAAAGATGCAATGGTAAATATCTGGTGGGCTACACCGATATACATGCCGGGATTGACTGTGCTGCGGCCTTCAGGGACCCGCAGCAATTTTGCCTGGATCTCCTCGAAGAACCTGAAAAGGCAAAAAGGTTGGTGGACATTTCTTCGCACGATTTTCATACCGTTTATGATTATTTCGATTCGATCTTAAAAGCCCATAACCAGCTCTCAGTCACCTGGATGGGTATTCCATCCTATGGAAAGATGCATATCCCGGGCTGCGATTTTGCCTCGATGCTGTCGCCGGAGGATTTTGACACGTTTGTACTTCCATTCATCAAACGGGAGATTGCCCCGATGACCCACAATGTGTTTCATGTGGATGGAAAGGGGGTTGCCAGGCATCTGGATAAAATCCTGGAACTGCCCGAAATCAATGCTATCCAATGGGTTCAGGGAATGGGCCTCGATGCCCCGATCATTCAATGGGTGCCGCTGATCAAAAAAGTGCAGGCAGCAGGAAAATCGCTGGTGATCGACCTACAGGTTTCCGAGCTTGAATCGTTTATGAAAGAGGTCAGCCCGGTGGGAATATTGTTATGTATTGATGCAGAGGTTGATATGCAGCAGGAGATAATTATGAGGGTGCTCAGATGGTCCCCGCCCCCGCTTTCGCGAAGGCAGGCCTTTCGCGGGTCTCCGCCCCCGCTTTCGCGAGGGCAGGCCTTTCGCGAGGGATGACAGAAAAGGGAACGTTGAAGGGACGCATAATTGCGTCCGCGTTTGCGCCTACGTACTCTTGATGTTGTGTGATAATATGGGACCTGTCATATTTATCAGGGGGTATTCTTAT
>JAPLDV010000763.1 GCA_026391235.1 Bacteroidia bacterium
ACGAAGATAGGACTTTAATCACATTTGATCACCTCGGCCGGATTGGTGCGGGAAGCACGCCAGGCGTGAATGCTGACGGTTAAGAGAACCACTGCCAAAGCGATGATCCCGGACTTAATGTATACCCAAACACCAACCGGAGCGCGGAAAGCGAAACCGGCAAGCCATTTTTCCATCACCCATGCAGTCAGCGGAATGGATATCACAAAAGCAATCAAAACCAGAATAATGAATCCTTTATTCAGGAGCAGAATTATATCAACGGTTTCAGCTCCATTTATTTTCCGGATCCCGATTTCCCGGGTCCGGCGTGATGCCATAAACAGGGATAACCCGAATAAACCCAAAAGGGCAATAATCGTTGCAAGGGTGGTGAAAATGCGTATGTTACGACCAAAATTCCGATCATCCTCATAGATCCCGGACAGGGCATCATCGAAGAACTGATATTCAAAATTTTGATCCGGTGCGATCTTTAACCATTCTGCCCGGAGAAAGTCCACGCCTTCTTTAATCCACCCGTCTGCCAGCCGGACCGGCAATTGATAAATAAATTTATCCGAAAGATTCAGGTAAAGGGGGGCCACTTTTTCCCGGGCTGAATGAAGGTTAAAGTCCTTTATCACCCCGATAATGGTAAATGACATCACTTTCTGCCCGATGGGATCTCCCTGGATACCCAATTCACGGACCGCGGTTTCGTTCAAAACAACACTCTTGTCCATATCGCCTGCAAAATCCCGTGAAAAACTCCTTCCGGCAATCAGCCTGAACCGGAAAGTCTCGATAAAATCCATGCCCACACTAAGCCCTTCAACATTGACAGTTACCGAAGGATCATCATAACGGGGTATCGGGGAAACACCCCTGCTCCTGGCCGGCGGGCATTCCATTGCGGTTGATGCATTGATGATCAGCGGGCTCTTCCGGATTTCATCCACATAAGTCAGCGAATTCTGCAATTTTCCGGGGTCAGCGTACACAATCACGAGATTATTCCGGTCCAGGCCCAGATCCATTTTTTCGACATAGCCTATCTGATGGAATATCAGTCCCGAAGCGGATAGCAGCCCGATAAAGATGATGACCTGCACCACCACCAGAATTTTATAAAAAATCGAACTCCTTCCGCTGAGTGCCGCCTTGTTACGCAAGACCTCAGCGGGGTTTAACCGTGCCAGGTAAAATGCCAGGTAACTTCCTGATAATATTCCTGTTATAAAACACAGAACCACAAAACCAAGCACCACCACCCATTGATCACGGAAAATAAAAGTCATGCTGGTATTAAACAGGTTGTTAACCACCGGCAAAAGCAAAAGCATGGCAACAAAGGCAATGGGGAGAGCCAGGAACGAAATCAGCAATGATTCTCCGAATATCTGGGCACTTAATATCCCCCGGGTGGCTCCCACAACCTTGCGCATGCCCACTTCCCGATATCGCAATGCAGATCGTGCAGCGCTGAGGATCACATAATTAAATGCAGCAATCAGCAGAATCAAAACTCCTATAATGATGAAGATCCGTATTTGTTTCAGGTCGCCGGCAACGGTCCGGTTATTGCCCAGGTCTGCCGAATGCAGATAGATATCCTTCAGGCATTGCATATCCAGCCAGACATTCAGTTCAGGCTTAAGGTACTTCACACCGGCCTGCCTGAGCTTGTTGCGGAAAGTACCGGGGTCGACGCCCGGCCTGAGGAGGAAATAGGTTTGAAAATAGATGTGATCAAAACTCGTTTCAAAGCCGGGATCATTGATATAGGAATTCAACCTGACCAGCGTCCATTTGACAGGGATCATCGCATCAGGCCGGAAAGTTGAGGTAACCGGAAGATCTTCATAGATCGCTGATACCGTGAAATTGGCAGGTTTTCCATCCACATCGCATTCCAGGACACTTCCCAGGCCCCTTTCTTCACCAAAAATTTCTTTTGCCAGGGATTTGGACAGGGCAATCTGGTTGGGATCAGTAAACAGTTGTTTTCCGGCCCCTTTCAGAAAATGAATGGTGAAAAGATCCGATACACCGGGATCTACCCCCTGCGTTCTCCTGACCGGTATGGGATGATCCCCCTTCCTGATAATCAAACGGGCGCTGCTCATGCGCGTAAATGCCCCGATTTCAGGATAATCCGATTGCAAAACCGGCCCCAGGGGATAGGGTGACAGGGGCATTATCCACTTCAACAACCGATAATGGGTCAGTATCCGGTAAACCTGATCCCGGTTTTTATGGTTCCTGTCGAAACTGTATTCCCTCGAAACGTAAAGCAGGATCAAAAAAGCGCAGGTCAGGCCAATTGTCAATCCAAGAAGATTGATCAGGGTGTACACAACGTTCCTTCTGAAGGGTCTCAGAAGATTCCGCAGATACTGGAATATCATGGCTGAATGTTTGGTTTGGGCAGAAAGTTAATACTCCTGATGATTAAAACCCAATCTTTTATGTTAACAATCACTAACCTCTAACCAATAACCTTATAACCTCTGTCACCCCCTCTCCTGCCTTCATCCGGATGAATTCGACTTTACGGTGACCCCCGATGGCTGTTTCATTGGGATCAATCAGGTAAACCGGCACATGGCGGGGCACATAATCTATAAGCCCTGCGGCCGGGTAAACCTGCATACTGGTGCCTATAATCATAAATATATCAGCCTGCTCTGCATCCTGAACAGCAATTTGGATATTAGGAACCGCTTCACCGAACCATACGATATGCGGACGGAGTTGTGAACCCTTTTCGCACCGGTCGCCCCAATTTAACTCCCACCCGTCGATGTCATAAACCAGCTGGGGATGAGTTGTACTGCGCGACTTTCTGAGTTCGCCGTGCAGATGGAGAATATTTGTACTGCCGGCCCTTTCATGCAGATCATCAACATTTTGCGTGATAATCCTCACTTTAAAGAATCTCTCCAGTTCAACCAGGCCATAATGCCCGGCATTAGGGACAGCACCCAGCAGAGCCTTACGCCGTTCATTGTAAAACCTCAGAACCAGTTCTGGATTTCTTTTCCAGGCTTCAGGTGTGGCCACCTCTGAAATATCATACTCCTCCCACAATCCACCCATCTCGCGAAAAGTCTTCAGTCCGCTTTCCGCACTGATTCCGGCACCGGTTAATACAACGATATTTTTCATGCTTCAATGTTTATCATGGACGCAATTATGCGTCCCTACGATTTTTTTTCTGTCATCCCCGCGAAAGCGGAAATCCTTACCAAACCACCAAATCCTTTTCTGTCATCCCCGCGAAAGGCCTGCCCTCGCGAAGGCGGGGGCGGGGACCTCCTGACACCACTCCGAGGCCCAATTAGTGAGCGAAGCGAACCAATTAGCGACGCGGAGCGGAGCCAATCACCTTCATCTTCCCCACTTTCCACATCTCCTCTTTCCCCAGAAATTTCCAATAATACACCCCGGGTTTCAGATCGATTGTCCAGGCAAAAGAAGCTGCTGATCCGGGCTTCATCTCTTTAACCGGATTGG
>JAPLDV010000466.1 GCA_026391235.1 Bacteroidia bacterium
GGTTCGGAGAAACCCTGTTGCCGGGGAAAGACCAATTGCTCTATACCAATACCCTGACCTATTCCATTTATGAGGTTAATCGCGATGGTGCCTTGCCAAAATGGACTTTGGATTTCGGTCAGTTTAATGGGGATACCACTCGTTATTTGTATGCGAAAACTCCTGCCGATGGTCCGATGGAAGCATCCATGAGCGGAGGTTCTAAAGAAGTTTTAGCATTTCGTGTGATCCACTCGCAAAAGAACCTCTGGGTATTGGTACCTCATGATCAAAAGATGAATCTGGAGATCATCAATAAGAAAACCCATGAAATCAGCCATTACCGGAAACCGGCAAAGACTGATTTTACCTATAAAGGGATCCCAATCCCGATTTTCGAACTTACCCAAAACGGTGAAGTCATCCTGTTTTCACTTACTGCGCTCGATGCGAAGGAAAAATGGGATGCATTATCAGCCGAACAAAAGACTGCTGCCGATCCCAAGTGGCGCAAGCTCATGGAAAATCTTGACCCCGAAGGCAATCCGATAATTGTGATGCTAACACTGCGATAGTTCAAGGCGAAAAGAGAAGGCTCAAGGCTCAAGGCGCAAGGCTCAAGTAAGGGTTAAGTAAAAAGGAAATACAAGTATAAAGCAGCTTCGGGTTGACCTTCATACCTTGAATTTATTTTCTTAACCTTGATACTTACTTGAGCCTTGCGCCTTGAGCCTTGAGCCTTGAGCCTTGCGTCTTGCGTTTTAAAATCAGGAGCTTAAAATTTTACCTACTTTCGGGATTGTATTCCCTAAATTTTACTTAATATTGGGATTGTATTCCCAATATTAAGATAGCATGATAGAAAGAGCACTTAATCCGATCATCCGCGAAAAGCTTTTTACCGGAAAAGCAATCATTTTGATGGGTGCCAGGCAGACGGGCAAAACGACTCTCCTGCATGAGATAATCTCCGGAATACCTGATACCTTGTGGCTCGACGGGGATGTTCCGGAAGTAAAAGCACTGTTTGAAGAAGGTTCACCCGACCGGTTCCGGGCTCAATTTGCCGGGAAAAAACTGATTGTCCTGGATGAGGCCCAGAGAATTAAGGATATCGGAATCCGGCTTAAACACCTGACTGATCATTTCAAGGAACTGCAGGTTATTGCCACAGGTTCATCCTCATTTGAACTGGCTAACGAGGTTAACGAGCCCCTGACCGGCCGAAAATGGGAGTATAATTTATTCCCTTTATCTTTCGGTGAAATGATCAGGCATCACGGGTACATCAAAGAGAAAAGCCTGCTCACTCATCGGTTAGTTTATGGGTATTACCCGGAAGTTGTAAACTCTGAAGGGAATGAAAAGGAGGTACTGAAAAGCCTGTCCGACAGCTATTTGTTTAAGGATATATTGAAATGGGGGCAGATAAAAAAGCCCGACAAACTAACCAGGCTCTTACAGGCGCTTGCTTTCCAGATAGGGAATCAGGTTTCAGATAACGAACTGGCTCAATTGATCGGGATGGATCATAAAACCGTTGACAGATACCTGAACCTGTTGGAGAAGGTTTACATAATTTTCCGTTTGCCAAGCTTTGCGCGGAACCTCCGGAATGAGCTTAAAATGAGCCGAAAGATCTATTTTTTCGATAACGGGATTCGCAATGCCCTGATTTCCAACTTTCAGATTCCTGAAATGCGGCAGGATGCAGGTGCCTTATGGGAGAATTTCCTGATAAGCGAACGCATGAAGTTCAACCATTACAGCCGGAAATGGTGTAATACCTTCTTCTGGCGTACACATGAGCAACAGGAGATTGATTACATTGAGGATTACGAAGGCAAACTTCATGGTTATGAATTCAAATGGAATCCCAGGGCCAAAGCCCGCTTCCCGAAAACCTTCCTGAATGCTTATCCCGGGTGCGAAACTATGGCGATCACGCCGGAGAATGTGGATGGGTTTCTCCTGGAATAAGGCTCAAGGCGAATAGAGAAGGCTCAAAGCTCAAGGCTCAAGGCTCAAGGCTCAAGGCTCAAGGCTCAAGTAAGGTTTAAGTATCAAGGAAATCCAAGTATAAAGCAGCTTCGGGTTGACCTTCATTCCTTGAATTTATTTTCTTAACCTTCATACTTACTTGAGCCTTGAGCCTTGAGCCTTGAGCCTTCTCTTTTTTGCCTTGAGCCTTTTTCATAATTAATGTAATGAAATCCCATCTCAACCGTATTACTATCCGAATAGATAACGCATGCAGCAAAAGGCCTTCCTGGATCTGATTGAGCCGCTCAAATCCCGCTTGTTCGGGTTTGCGTACCGTATGCTCCGGAACCGGGAGGATGCAAAGGATGCCATACAGGAATTGATGTTGAAACTCTGGAATATCAGGAATACTTTGGAAACAAAAGGAAATATCAGGACATACGCCTTCACGGCACTTTACCACGATTGCATCGACCGGCTGCGCAGGCAAAACCGGTTCCGGCTGGTCACGGGCTCCGACCTGATCGAAATCCGGGACAATGTGAAGGTTGAGCAGGATTTTGAGAACAGCGACCTGATCCGGCAAATCCGGATAGCCATGGACAACCTGCCCTACAAGCAAAAGGTTATCCTGGAGCTCCGGGATTTTCAGGATTTTGATTATGAGGAAATTGCAAAAATGATGGACATGACCGTTAATGCCGTGCGGGTGACGGTGGCCCGGAGCCGTGCGGCGATATCGGAAAAAATGAAGAAAGAGATCAGCTATGAAACAGGAACATTTTGACCCGGACTTTCAGGAGACATATAATCAGTATATCCGTAAAGAAGAGGAAGATAGCGAAAAGATATACCGCGAGATTGCTGCCGAAATTAAACTTCCGGTCAGGCGCATCCGCCGCTGGTGGTATCCGGCAGCTGCCATTTTACTGATCCTGATAGCTGGAACCTGGGCACTCACTTCCGATAAGAGTCCGTTCCATTCCAAACCCGGATACACCCAGGCAGAAGTCAGGGAATCGCTCGAAAAAACCATCCGGGCCTTATCGATCTACAGCAAAACGGTACGGAAAGAGTTCAGCCAGGTGGAAGATCTTACAGCCATGACCGACGCCATAAAGCCTGCGAAAAAGAATCCGGCCGCAGGCAATCAAAAATCAGATTCAAACACAACTAAAAATTAATACCAATGAAAAAGTACTTTTTTATTCTGATGGCCTTTATGCCCCTGGCTCTAAGCGCACAAGTTGCCGTCACGGCTACCGGCAGTGATCAACCAAAGAAATTCGGCCTTTCGGAATTGATTTCCAGTAACTATTCCGACCAGGACCGTTTCAGCTTTTTTGAGGTAAGCGAGGATATGTTCAAGGCTTTCTGCGAAATGGAAAATGCTGATTCTACATCAATTGCATTGTTCAAAAAGATCAAATCAGTGAAAATGCTTGAAGTTCAGTACACTCCCGAGGAAATGAAAAAAATGGAAAAGAAAAATCCGGAATCTCAAACAGTAGATCCATGGTTTTACAACGAGATCATTGATCAACTGGATATTTCTGAGTACAATCAGCTCCTGAAATCCCGGAATAACAGAAGCATGGCCCTTTTCCTCAAAAAGGAATATGGTCCCGCCGATAATGAATTTCTCCTGATTACCGACCGGCTCGTTATCGATATCCGCGGCGACATCATGATCAAAACCATTTACCAAATGGAAGAGATGATGGGATATGTGCAGCAGATACTTCCGAATTAAGGCACAAGGCTCAAGGCTCAGGGCTCAAGTAAGTAGGAACAAGTAGAATCAAGTCAGAACAAGGATCGAAGGGTGGCCGATCCCCCTACTTTTTCCTTGTTGACCTTTTTTTTCTTAAAACTTACTTGAGCCTTGAGCCTTGAGCCTTATTCCACCGGTACCGTAAATCCCAACCACTTCCCCAGCGTATCGTAAATCTTCTGCTTCTCTTCGGCCGGGAATGCCCGAA
>JAPLDV010000023.1 GCA_026391235.1 Bacteroidia bacterium
AAACCAGGGTATAGCCCAGCGGTCAAGAAACATCTCAAGGAGAAGGGTATAATAGTCGTGGCGAACCTTGGTATAGTTATCAGTTTCTTCAACCAGGGAAGCCAACTTAGGCTCCAGCCGGTAACCCCACCGGTTTTCGAACTGATCAAACAGGTCGGGGGTCCATCGTATCACTGTTCCGGGACCTTTGGCTGCTTCCAGGTTGGGTTCATCTGTAAATATCCCGGGAAGGGTTTTCCCGAATTCTTCTTTGTTGTATTTCTCATAGCCTTCCATCGTAGCCTTCATGAAAGTATCAGTTACGCCCGGGTACAGAAGGTCGACATAAGGAAATCCCCCATACCAGTATGATGGTTTTGCATAAGTGCGATAGAATACCATATATGACGGTGATTCATTGCCGGTTGATGACCCGGGTAGAGACGGAAAATTATCCGTCTCTACGTATCCGTTAACTGTTTTTTTCAGGATAACCTCGATCTTAAGACCGGTGGTATCGGCCGGTTTATTGATTATTTTGTATCCAAGGCCGGAACCATTTCTATACGAATCCGGATATCTGGCCTGCACATGTCCACCAGCGAAACCACTGGGATAAGAGTTTTCATCATAGATCCATACCTGCATGCCGAGCTTTTTGGCAGTTTGTACGGTAAATTGAAATAGTTCATTCCAGTCCTTTGAGAGATATTCAGTTACCAGTCCGGGCCTTGGGTGGACAAAAACACCGCCAAGGCCACCTTCCTTGAATTTCATCAACTGGAATTCAATTTCGTCACTGGTTATTTTATCATTCCAATCCCACAATGGAGCAGCCCGGTAAGCTGACGGCGGATTGGTGATTAATTGAAGCAGGGCCTTGCTGTCATTAACGGGTGAGGGTTCCTGATTTGAATTTTTTGTATTACACGAAAAAGTCATCACGATTAACACAAGAACGGTGAGGAAAGTAATTCTTTTCATAGGTAGGATAATTTTAACCAAATGTAATGAATTCTCAATTAGTGGTAGTAAGGCCTTTCAATGAATTCTTTAGATTTGCCTGAGATTTAAAGTCTACTTTTCGCTGGAGAAAATGAAGAATAGAACCCGGATGACGCGGATCCTTAAGGAACGCAGATTTTCACGGATTTTTCTAATCCGGATAATTAAGCGCTGGAACATCCGCGTTCAATTGGAATACGCACTAACGCTGGTTCTTTTTCTGTTTCTGTTAAGCAGCGCCTGCAAAGGGCAAACGCTCGAGGAATATATTGCCAAAGGACTGAAGAACAGCCCGTTTCTGAAAGATTACTCCATACAAATACAGGCAAATTTAATCGACAGCCTCAAAGTTTTAGCCGGATTCAAACCCCAGGTTGGATTATCGGCAGATTTAATGTATCCCCCTGCAATTGGCAAATTTGCTTATGACAGTGCCATTACCGACGGAGGGCACTATTCAGCATTAGTAAGAATAGATCAACCTCTATTCTTTGGGAAAAAGTCGAAAATTCACCTCCAAAGTGTTCTGATTCAAAAGCTTATAACTGAAAATAATTGGAAGATCACGGAATCCGACTTGAAGGCATCTATTACTGATCAATATATTATCACTTATGCCGACTATAACCAGGTTCAATTTGAAAGGAAAGTTCTGCAAATGCTAAAGGACCAGCAAATGGTTTTAAAGCTTCTGGTAGAAAGAGGGTTGTATCAGCAAACGGATTACCTGAATCTTACGGTTAACATAAACTCGAGGTCGATTTCCGGTAAGCAAACGCACCGGCAATTCAAGAATGACCTTGCCATTTTGAATTTACTGTGCGGAATCCATGACACAGCAGCTGTTGAGCTGAGCAAACCTGATCTGTTCGTATGGAATACTTTTGATATCAGCTCCTCGCCTAACATGGTCCGGTTCAGGATCGACAGTTTGAATAATGTAAATGAACATCTTTTGATCGAACTCGGCTATAAGCCCCATGTTGGATTATTTGCCGATGCCGGGATTAATGCTATCAGCCCGCGGCGGATGCCTTATAGTTTGGGCACGAGTTTCGGTTTGAGTTTTGCAATGCCTCTTTATGACGGAAAGCAGCGTCAGCTGGAACATAAGAGGGTGTTACTATTTGAGAATTCGCGTTCTCAATACAGGTCTTTTTTCGAAAACCGATACCGGCAACAGAGGGACCAGCTTCTTGAACAAATGGTCCTCACTGATGATGTCATATCCGATATGAAAAATCAGCTTGCTAATATCGACAAGCTGATTACCCTTTACAAAATCGAGATTAACGAAGGAATGGTAAGATGGCTTGATTTTCTTGCCGTCATAAATAATTATGCTCAAGCCCTTAACGATCTTACCCAATCCGAAATCAACCGGCTTCAAATAATAAACAAATTGAATTACCTCAAATGAACTTTAACAGTAATATTCTGATATTAGCAGGTTTGCTTGCAATAACAGCCTGTAAAAGCCGAAACGTTAAGGAAGAACCTGCCGATACAGTAGTAAAAACACCTGTCACCATCTCGGTTTTTGATTTCGGTTCCATCAGCGAAACCATCAGCCTGAATGCAACATCGGCTTATCAGAGGAAAAATGAGATTAAAGCCAATGTTAATGGTTACATACAAAAGGTGTTTGTCAACATTGGTGATCAGGTGAAAGCCGGCGATCCACTGTTCAGAATTAAAACCAAAGAAGCCGAAGTTCTGGGCCAAATAAGCGGCAACGACTCTCTGCTGGGAATAAGAGGTGAAATTATTGTTTCTGCCCCGGCTTCGGGCATAATCACTTCAATCACAACGCAGGTAAATTCCTATGTTAACGATGGTGATGCCTCTGCCAGCATGGCTGATCAGAAAAGCTTTGTTTTTGTTTTGCACGTGCCATACGAACTTCGTGGGTATACCTCCATCGGCACCAAATGCCAGATTGTTTTACCTGATTCTGCAAGATTAGCAGGAACCATTACTTCAAGGTTATCGGAAGTTGACCCGGCCTCGCAAACTCAAAGTTATATTGTTACCCCTCAATCAAATCCATCTCTTCC
>JAPLDV010000933.1 GCA_026391235.1 Bacteroidia bacterium
CCTTAATCTCTGCCCTTAGCCAATCAGGCTTAACTACTTCAACGTTAGACCCATAGCTCAGAATTTGCATTTTCAATTCATCAGATGGAATGACGAATAGTTTTACCAGGTAAGAACCAGCTTCCAAACTGGTGATTTCCTGTGACGGATGCAAAGGATTTGACAAGATATATTGCGTTTGGACTTCATCAAGCCTGAGGAGGATATCTTCAGGGATGCCAGTGTAGGTGCCGATCCCGAAACTATACCGGAAAAAATGATCCGGGTTGAAATTCTCTGCCGGCGTATAGGTATTCCCTGTTAAGTTGATATTCCTCATCCGGTCGAGACCGAGAGTCCGGATTTTATTGTTTACGGTATCTTTCCCTACCAGGTACCACCGGTTTTTGTTCTCTTTCAGAAGGTAAGGATGATAGATATAATGACGTAGCCGGCCATCAACATAAGGTGTGTAATCAAATTCAGTTTCATGGTTATTGCGGATGGCATCGAGCAAAACCGGCAGACTATGATGCCCTTTGCTTTCAGGAACAGACTCAAACTGGATAACTTTTTCGAGATTGAACCCTGACAGCCGGTCGGCCAGCATAATTCTGCCCTGGATCTTGTTCACTGCAGTTTCCAGATCTTGAAAAACCTGGCTTTCCCTAAAGTGATTGAGTGTGTGCAGGGCGAGCCTGATCAGAGCGATATCTTCCGGGGTGAGCGGTAAGTCGAGGCTAAACCCGGGATCGCTATAAAAATAGCCATTGTGTGTACGGCTGAAGGCGATCGGGGCATATCCGAAAACCGATTCATTTTTTAATGCCCATAGGTCTTTATCAATGGTTGACAAGGAAATATTTGAACCATTGCTCGATCCATAAAGTGCTTCCTCGCAGGCTGATCTGAGTTCTTCCTTGGTCGGCCAGGGTTTTGAACGGCTCCGGATGCACTCATCTATAATCCGATAGCGTATTGCAGCATATTTATTCAGGGCCATTTTTCCAATTTGACATATTTCTTGCATCTAAATATAAAAAAAACCTCCAACGTAAATAGGTTACGTTCCCGGGTTATTCTTTTGAATCATAAATATGAACAAAGATGAATGAAGAACGCGCAAATGCTGAAAAGAGATTCTGGCAAGCCTTATCGAGAGTTGCCATTGAATCGGGATTGGAACCAGGCTGGGAGCATCTGGGTTATTCCTGCTCACGGAAAAAGATCAATGAACTGATTGAACGCTTTCAGGACGACCCATCTTCGCCTGGATTTTACGGGATCAGAATACCATTGGGCGAGGTCAACGGATTGCATCTGAATCTGCTGATCGAGAATCAGAAAGAGCTGATTATCGGGATCCAGCCTGAGGATTCAGCTGTTCCCGGAAACGATATTACCGTTGAAACCTTCAGGGACATAATGGTTTCCTTGATTAATACCGGAAGATCCTGGAATTATGAGGCTCCCGGATGGGTAGCCTGGAAAACAACAGAGATCAGGCTGAATTTCAGATCTCTGTTTAACAGGGCCTTCCAGGATATCTTGCTTAAGAAAT
>JAPLDV010000868.1 GCA_026391235.1 Bacteroidia bacterium
GCCGGATATATTCCTGAAACAACACCAACGATAAAGCAGAGGGTAAAGCCTAATAAGATCCATCCCCACGGGATAACGAAAACACCCCCGGCAATCAGAGGTATCAGGTTTCCAACAATTATTCCAAGGAAAATTCCAACAATACCGCCAATCTGACCGATTAAAACAGCCTCAAAAAGAAACTGCTGCTGAATGGTTCTGTTATTGGCACCGATAGCTTTCCGGATTCCAATCTCCTGCGTACGCTCGGCTACAGCAACAAGCATGATATTCATTAATCCGATCGCAGCACCCAGAAGTGTTATGATCCCAATCAGCGTAGCGGCTATCGTAATGCTGGATAACGAACTGATCATCAATTCTGCTATGCTGTCACTTCGTACGGTATAGAAGTCCGATGCATCCATCGGATCCAAACCCCGGATCACCCTGAAAAGGCTCTCCGCTTCTCCCATCGCCTCATCCATGCCGACCCCTTCATTCGGCAATACGGTAATATTGAACGACATATTCGGATATGAAAAATATTGCCGAACGTTGGTCACAGGCAAACAGCATAACCGGTCGCCACTTCCAATCATCGTTGCCCCCTTTTCCTTCAGAACACCAATTACACGATTTTTGCCATTGGAAACCGTAATTATCTTGTCTAACGGAGCCTGACCCTGCTTAAACAGACTTGTTGCCACTTCGGAGCCAACCAAAACTACGTTGTCACCGCTGCGTATATCAGTTTCTGAAAAATTTCTCCCCTTTTCTACCTCATAACCGGCCGTAACCAGATAATTCTCATCAACACCCCTGACAGAGACATTCGGATTGGTCTTTTCAGATCCATATTTGATGGTAGCGTTTCCGGATGCACCTATCGAAACTGAAACTGCTCCCGGCAGCTTAAACTCCTTTTTAAAGCGTTCAGCTTCACTGTAAGATATTCTTGAATAGTTCTTTGCACGCTCACGGTGATTCCCGATCTGTATATTATACCCCCGACTGCGGATACTGAAAGAATTGGCACCCATGGCCGAAAATGAAGAATTCACCGATCGTTTTAACGAGTCGATGGTAGTTAGAATTCCGATAAGCGCCATAATCCCGAAGGCAATGATTAAAACCGTCAGTATCGTCCTCAATAAGTTCGACCGGATCGACAAAAAAGAGATCCTGAAATTCTCCCTCATCAGGGCTATTTTTCTAAAATATTGGCTGTTGAAGTTCACGATATTAAGATTCGGCACTGCCAAATTACAGAAACCAAACCACAACAGGAATTTTCTCGCTAATTTTAGCTCTTTGATACCCAATATGGACCTCCGGAAACGAATATCATCCATTGCAGAACTGGGCTCACGACTTCCCGGACTGATCAATAGCGGCCTTTTGGAACATACAATGAAAGCCAATAACTGGTTCACAGGGAGCGAAACAACCAGGGCTCTGTATTCCTGGTCATCACTGCTGACCACCGAGAACCTGACACGGTGGACTAATCTATACGCGATCCCGGACGTTCCCCCACTCCTCAATATTCTGGTTATAACCGCCGGTAATATCCCTTTGGTGGGATTCCATGATTTTCTGTCCGTTCTGATATCCGGAAATCGGTTCATCGGAAAATTATCCTCCCGCGATGATCAGCTCCTGACCATGTTGGCTAAAGAATTAATCCGGATTGAACCCAGCTTTGCTGATCTTATTCATTTTCAAGACTTTAACATTACCACGGATAGGGTTATCGCTACAGGAAGCAATAACAGTGCGAGGTTTTTTCAGATTGAATACGGTCATCTTCCCCATATCATCCGAAAAAACCGAAGTTCAGCAGCGATTCTCAACGGGTCGGAAACCGGGGAAGAACTGGACCTCCTGGCTGCTGATATCCTGGAATATTATGGGTTGGGCT
>JAPLDV010000168.1 GCA_026391235.1 Bacteroidia bacterium
CTCGCGCTAATGGTTGTCGGTTGACTGTTGTCGGTTATCGGTTGTCGGTTGTTGGTTGTTGGTTGGGCCCACCGGTCATTAAATTCCTTAATAAATTGATCGATGCGGAACTGGTCGGGGATGGCCATATTATAGGTAGGATAAACCCTGGATGTATTGGCAAAAAGCGGTGCAGGCATCGGGAAGTTGGCGAGATGCCTGATCCCGGTGTATTTATATTCAGGCTGATAGGCCCCGGGCTCAAACATGATAGAAAATCCGAAGTTGAAGAATGGAATGTTGTTCCGGTCGAGATGGTCCCACATCGATCCGGCCTCATTATAGTCCTCCGGATAAATGGCGCCCGCTGCCCCTGTGAAACCAAGAACCCCTGGGGCTTTTGACTTATCAACATATTCCCGGTTACCCCCGTAATTAGCCGGAACGGTAGCCTCCACCCATTCATTCGGGTAAGTATTTACGAGCCAGCGATGGCCATCGGCCGAGACATCTGAATCGACATAAAAATTATCTGAGATGGCGAAGCGACTGGCCAGGGCCAGATGGTTGATCATCACATCGGCACTTTCGATAACCTGATTTTTTGCCTTGTTGGTAAAGGTGGCTCCAACCCCGTAGCGGGCCATCGAAGGTTCACCATCAGCAGCTTTCACCTGACCAAATATCTCATCGAAGGTGCGGTTCTCCTTGGAAACAAAAACAATGTATTTGATGGGTGACTTGGAATAGCCGGGATACAAGGGAACCGGGTTATCCTTGCGGTCGACAAAAGAGGGATCGGTCGACTTTTTCATCAGGAAGTTCATCTCAACTACCTCTTTTGTAAGGCTTTTCAGTTTCCGGTCATTTGGTATATCCAAAACCGTTACTGATCCTTTCATGAGGCTTCCAATATAGGTGCCTTCAGGTCCCCTGCGGAAATCAGGACCGCCATTGGGGCCGCTGCCATATCCTTTTGCATTGGAAACGATCAGCTTCTTCCCATCGGGTGAGACCTGCAATTTTGCAGGGAACCAACCTACCGGGATGTGACCGATCACCTGCTTCGAGGGAATATCAACAACGGCAACTGCGTTGATACCGGATTCAGCCACAAACAATCGTTTCCGATCTGGTGAAACGGCGAGACCAAAGGGAATAATCCCCCGGAAACTGCGCAACCGCTGGTCGGGAATGAGTGGAATCGTATGAAATACTGTATCTGTCCGGGTATCGAGAATGGAAATATTATCATTATTTCCGTTGCTTACAAAAACAAATTCATCCGTTGCTACCACGGAATTCGGACTTGACCCGCCGACAGCCGGAAAATCTTCAAGCATCTGGCCAACCAGGTTCCCGGTTTTGGCCCTGGCTATTACTCTGGGTTTGGTTTGATCACTTACATCAACGGTCCATACTGAGAATGATTCGGTAGTGTTGGGTTTTCCAAGGCCCGGGATATTAACAGAATCGTTGTGAATGCCGTCCTCGGCTTCTTTGGAAAGGTAGGCAAAAGCCGGATAATCCAGGGAGGTTTGACCGAGGCTATCCTTATTCAGACTGGCGACACGGGTATATTCATACATTCCAACGTTGGCAACATATACTTTCTTTTCATTTGGCGACAGGCATACGCCAAAAGGGTATCGGCCGGTATTCACGCGGTGCATGACTTCCATTTTTACCGGGTCGATGATAAGGAGGATGAAATTGATCTGATCCACTGCATAGAGGCGGTCACCGGCCCTATTGAGAGTCATATCGCCGATATAGCCATGTGAATAATCCCGGTTTGCGGTAACGGTTCCGCATGGAATAAAACCTTTTTCCTTTCCGGTTTTCAGATCAAACAGGTAGATCTTATTTTCCTGTCCGCCAGATACATACACCGTTTGATTGTCAGGAGAGATCGCCAGGCCCATGAACACGCTGGCCAGGACTCCCTTATCAGTTTGGGCTCCCGGAGGAATCTGTTGGATCTCCGGGTATTCGGATTGAATGTTTCGTAAGATAGTGATTGACAACGGGCTGGTTCCTGAATTGGCAGTAACCGCGGTTTTGCCATCCGGGCTCAGGCAAAGGCCATAAGGATGAGGGGCGGTACGAAAAGTGTGTCCAAATGGCTTAATTAACCTACCGTTTGGGATAACCGACACCCCAGCGGTATCCATCTTGGTGTATTGATCACCGGCAGGTGACTGAACGATCCAGAGGGAATCGGGAGACTTGCAGGAGAAGAAGCTCAGCAGGAGCAGAAGGAACGGGATAGGATGTTTCATAGCTTTTAGTTGTCGGGTGTCGGGTATCGGGTATCAGGTATCGGGTATCGGGTATCAGGTATCGGGTATCGGGTATCGGGTATCGGGTGTCGGGTGTCGGGTATCGGGTATCGGGTATCAGGTGTCGGGTGTCGGGTGAGGAGCATTAAAAGATCCTGGCCGGTTAAATTCCATACAGCGTTACGGGGTCCCGGCCTTCGTCGGGATAACAACGATCCGTTTTGGATTTTGAGATTTGGGGTTTGGGAATTATTTGTTTTTTGATTTTTGTCATTTGATAATTGATATCACGTTCAGGTTATGCGTTCTGCGAAATTAATATTCTATATTTGGATTAGATAACAATTCTTTAAAACCAGATTATGGCATCTATGCATTTTACTGAACAGCAAACCATCCCGTCGACCTGGCGGATGTTGATTTTCGGAGGGGTTACCCTGATGATGGGTTTCATAGCATTCATGGTATTTCAAACCGAGTGGAATACGATGCCTGCGACAGAAAAACCTTTTTTACTAACTCTTTTGATTGGGCCTCTGGCAACACTGATATTATTCATTATCAGGCTGGATGTAAGGATTACCTCGGGCACGGTTGAGTACAAGGTGCATCCGTTTCGGAAAAATTTTAAAGTGATCCCATTCAGTAAGATTACACGGATTGAACTGATGAAGCCCAAAGGATTCAGGTCATTTCAGGGAATCGGCACCCATAAGAGTCTCAATCAGACCGAAATGAATTTCGGCGGCAAATACATGGTTGTGCTGACTATGAACAAGGGCCGTATTTTATCATTCACCACCAATAAACCGCAGGAGCTCAAAAGTTTTTTAGAGAATTTGTCGGAAGGGGCGCCTATTGTAAAAATCGAGGTATAAGGTAAGGAATTCTAAAAGTTGAGATTCGAAGACCAATTTTGAATTTTGAAATTACAGATTCATGTAGAGACGCATATTTGCGTCTAATTGAGCGTTGAGCCTGACTTGGATCATCCACTTCAGCATTCAAAACTGGTCTTCGAATCTCAACCTTCAACATTTCTTTCCCGACACCCGACACCCGATACCCGATACCCGATACCCGATACCCGATACCCGATACCCGATAACAATTCCCTACCTCCCGTAAACCTTAATCAGCGAATCAAGCTTCTCCCGGTACTCCGGAATAACCTTCAGGTCAACTGAGTCCTTGATAAGGTTGCGGACTTCATCCGGATCATTTTTCAGGTCATAAAACTCCTCAAAACCCGGATGCTGCGGATAACGGATGAACTTATACTGTTCTGAACGGACACATTCCGATTGCGGAATGCTTGCAAAATCCCACAGATGTTCAAAAAGAATATATTCCCTTGGTTTCACCGGCATGCCCTTTACAACCGGTACCAGGCTTTGACCCTGGCATGATTCCGGAATAATTACCCCGGCAAAATCAAGAATGGTCGGATCAATGTCAATATTCAGTCCCGGGGTTGATGGTGTTTTGCCCCGGTACTTATCTGAAACCCTCGGGTCGTAGATTATTAAGGGTACACGCAGGGATTGCTCATACATCAGCCATTTGTCGGCTAACTGCCTGTCGCTGAGGAAATATCCGTTATCTCCCATGAATATGATTATGGTATTGTCGGCCAGACCCCGCTCTTTCAGTTTTTGACGGATTCTTCCGACGACGGCATCAACACCGCTGATCATGCGATAATATCCTTTCACCATTTCCTGAAATTTCTCCGGGGTATCAAATCGCCAGTACCAGCGTTCACGGCTAAATGAATTACGGATAAACGCGGGATGGCTTTCAAATACTTCCTTAGTTGAGGTGCGCGGAACCGGGATAACTGCGTTCTGGTATAGCGTATCACACCATTCGGGCCAGAAATACTGCTCCTTGCTTTCATCAACGGCATGCGGCGCCCAGAAACTAACTGAAAGGCAAAACGGCTGATCAGGCTTGCAGGAATCCAGGAAACTGGTTGCATATTCGCCATGAAGATCGGTGAGGTGGATCTTTTTACCATTGAGCTCTTTCCAATAGGGATAAGCCGTGAATTTTGAATAATCGAATAAGGAATCGACCCAGCCCTTCTCCACCGAAACGCCAAATTTTCCT
>JAPLDV010000685.1 GCA_026391235.1 Bacteroidia bacterium
CCGGTACCATACTGGTTGAAGCTGAGGATGTAAGCAAAAGCTACGGACCTGTTCATGTTCTCGATAAAATTGAAATGATCATTCACCGCGGTGAAAAGGTTGCTTTTGTCGGAAGAAATGGCGAAGGGAAAACCACGATGGCCAGGATCATCATGGGCGAGCTCGAACATGAAGGCAAATGCAAGCTTGGCCACAACCTGAAGATCGGTTACTATGCCCAAAATCAGGCAGATGTATTAGATCCTCTGAAAACGGTTTTGGAAACTATTGATTATGTTGCCATTGGTGATATCCGGACTAAAATGCGGGATATCCTCGGCGCTTTTCTATTCAGCGGGGATGATATTGATAAAAAAGTATCAGTACTCTCCGGAGGTGAAAGATCCAGACTGGCCCTGGCTTGCCTGCTGATGGAACCGAAGAACCTCCTTGTCCTGGATGAGCCCACCAATCACCTCGATTTGCGGTCCAAGCAGGTATTGAAAGAAGCCCTGTCGAAATTCAACGGGTCATTGATTTTAGTTTCGCACGACAGGGATTTTTTAGATGGACTGGTAACGAAGATATTTGAATTCCGGGGCCGGAAAGTTAAAGAGCATCCGGGGGATATCTTCGAGTTCCTGAATAAAAAGAGGCTGGGCACGTTAAAGGAGATTGAGCGGAAAGAGGTGGTTCAGAAACAGGAGCAGAAGAACCGGCAAGAACAGATCCAGTTGGAAAACTTTCCTATTATCGTTACCCTCCCCGACAACAAGAAGAAATACGAGGAGAAGAAAGAGATAGAACGCCAGAAACGTAAGATAGTCAGCCGTATCGCCAAAGCTGAGGAGAAGATTGGGGCCCGATCCGTATGTTGAATATGAGCAGCTGAAGAAGGAGCTGGGGCTGGCGATGGAGGATTGGGAAAAGGCACATGAGGAGCGTTTGTAGGAACGCAATTAAGCGCCCCTGGATGTTAATTGGGGGGGGAGCCGTCGTATCACACCCACACCTCACACCCAAACACAAACCCACCTCGCCGGCAAACAGGTTTAATTGTTCTGCAAGCAGCGGACAGAGAAGCCGAAACCGCGGCGGTTGCGGCCACGGTCCACTCCGTCGAGGTCGAAGAGCAGGCACCGGTACCAGGCGTACGACGACCCAGTCTCCGAGGACGACCAGAAGCGGGCTAAGTTGCCAAGGTCGTAGAAGGCCCCATTGTCGTCCCGGTAGCCCCCCGGAAGGACCGTAAAACCGGTGGAATTTGTGGCGCCGGCGTTTGGGCTTATCCAATGGGTAGTTCCGGATTCTTTCAATTTGCCACCAACTGTGCCTGAAGTTCTGTAACCTTCGGCGTTGGCATCGGATTCGCTCATCCCCCGATTCTTTTCGAGTATCTTCAACTCATCATCACTCGGTAAATGCCATTCTGAAGGACAGGCAGTTTTGGCACCTTCCCAATTGTATAAAACACCGTATATTGAATAATTGCCGGTAGCCATAGCATCATCAACACTGGTGTCCTGATAATTGTAAACATAGTAACAGGGGGAGGTTTCTGATCCGCTTGACGATGAACTTACTGCAGGCAGCCAGGCAAGGTTCTCCGCCATCCAGGTTTGGGTGCCGATAGCTACTGTTTTATATGCATGGCCATCACGGCTGTCGGTAAAAGTGCCGTCAACACCGCCTCCGGTAGTGGTAAATTCCTTTTGTTCACCATAGGCCGTCCCAACGCTATTAGTGGCATAAGCCCTTACATAATAGGTAGTGTTAACGGTTAGGTCCGACATGTTGCTCGAGAACAGTCCGTTACCCTTACCATCCGAAGTTCTGTTGCTTAGGAAAGTAGGATTTTGGGAGGTCGACCAGCATACTCCACGGGCGGTTATCTGTGCACCGCCATCACTGATGACATTTCCTCCACAGGTTGCAGTAGAAGCAGAAATTGCTGTTATATCAGCGGTTGTGACCGTAGGTAAAACGGCAGCCGGCCCAACGATGCACCTTACCGAATACCCGCGATTCCTGGATATGCTGTACCGGCCCACACCATCGTCGTAGCCGGCAAGGATCCGGACCCAGGCGTGAGTTGCGTCACCCTCGGAGGCAGTCCAAAAATAGCTGTAGTTGCCAAGGTCGGCAAAGCTCCCTGGGTAGGAACGGAGACCGCCGGGAACAACAGTAAAACCGCTTTCATTTGTAGCCGCAGTATTTGGGCTCACCCAATGGGTTGTTCCGGTTTCTTTCATTTTACCCCCGGCAGCAGAACCCAGATAACTCGTAAAGGTTGTCCATTCTGCTTCACTTGGCAAATGCCATCCGGTAGGACAGGCGGTTTTCGCAGCTTCCCAATTGTATAGTGCACCATAAGCCGGATAATTGTCTGAAAACTTTGCTTCACCAACCTTATTACCTTCGTAATCATATACATAGTAATAGGGTGAGGTATCTGATCCGCCTGATGATGGGCTCACAGAGGGCAGCCAGGCCAGATTCTCGGCCATCCAGGTTTGAACACCATTCTTCACAACAGTATAATTCTTCCCGTCCGGATCAGTACAAGCAACAAACTCAACGTCGTAATTCTTTGATGAAGCGGGTGAATCGGTTAGTATGGTAGAATAATAACCACTCTTGCATCTGTAAAGGACTATATCACCTAAAGTATATCCAAGGGTATATCCGGTTTGGGAGCTTTTCAGACCCGGGTAAGAAGGATTGTTGTGGTTGTTCTGATTGTAGTGATTGTTATGGTTGTTGGGTCCTGTGCCAAGGTATCTAATAGTGTTTTCAGGAGTGGTCGCTTCGGTGCAGATGACTTTATAACCGGAGGTTCCCTGTTCTGTGGTGAGAGTGACCACATAAATGCCTGCAGCAGCTAAAGAAAGAGTAAACTCATTTTCCCCGGGTTGCACAAAAGCCTTAGTTTCGGCAAAAACCTGGCCAAACAGGTTCAGAACAACCAGATATACCCTTTGAGGTTTCGGAACAGTGGTAGTGAATGTGGCCGTACCCGAGAACGGGTTTGGGAAAATAATTCCTTGATCGGACCATTCAGAAACCGACGGTATCCCGGTGTTAACGGTCAGCACCAGGGTTTCATTACCGGGTAAAGTAACGCTCTGATCAGATCTGAGGTTTGTTGCCTTTACGCTGTCGATTTTAGTGGCTGCACCTTTACCGGTAAAGGTGACGCTGATGTTCTGCCCATAGGATACCATGGAGCTAAACATTAGAACAGTGAACAGTGTTGATCTTGACATAATGGAACACTTTTAGATGTTGTGTCATTTGATTTTTACAGAGCTTCGCTGCCTTACCGCCTCAAACAATATCACAGAGGCCGCAGCGGACACATTTAACGAGGCAATCTTCCCCAGCATGGGAATACGCACTTCCTGGTCGCATAAAGCCAGTATATTTGGGCTTATGCCATGATCCTCGGCGCCCAGGATCAGCGCCATCGGGGACCTAAAATCGGCCTCATAAAAGAGGATATCCGTTTTTTCTGTTGCGCCGGTGATTTTCAAACCGGCATTCTTCAAATATTTAATGCTCCGGATCAGATCGGGGGTGCGGCAAACAGGTATGATGGCAAGGGCACCTGCCGAAGTTTTCATAGAATCGGGATTTATCTGGGCAACCCCCTTTTCAGGAATAAGTATGGCGTCGGCACCTGAAGCTTCGGCCGATCGGGCGATTGCACCAAGGTTGCGTACATCTGTAATTCCATCAAGAATGACCACCAACGGATCCCTGCCATCTTCGAAAACCCGGGCAACTACCTCTTCAAAAGGCAAATAGGTTACGATTGAGGTAATAGCGATTATCCCCTGATGATTCTTTTGTGTCATCCTGTTGAGTTTCTCAACCGGGACATACTGAAATGGCACCCCGGATTGTCTTATCAAATGCAGCAGCGCATATACTCCATCGCCCTGCAATCCTTTTTTGATCATTACCCTCTCGATGGTGCGACCAGCTTCGATAACCTCCTGAACGGGCCTCAGCCCGAAAATATAATCTTGTTGTTCCATTACATGCTAAATATTTTCCCTCGCCGCCAGAAATCAACT
>JAPLDV010000852.1 GCA_026391235.1 Bacteroidia bacterium
GGAGGACCCGCGGGTCCTCCCGTTTGGCCTCATTAACCCCGTACTGAAGGCCGGGAGCTCACTCGACGCCCCATAATAAGCACCACAACTCCGCCGACAGTCAGCAACCCACCGGCGATTTGGTATGCCAAGGGCAGCTTGCCGAAGTAGAGAAATACCCCGAGCACCACGAAAAGAGAGGTTGTGCTCTGAATGATTGCTGCACGCGATGCCTCGATGTATTTCAGGGCGCTGTACTGACCGATCGAAGTGAGGAACGGTCCCATGAACGATCCGATCAGGATATTAATCAGTGCATTGGTTGGTATCTTCAGGCTCTGGCCGTTTACCACAAGCAATACAGAGGCAAGCAGTAGCAGGAAGATCGCCCGGTTGATCGCCAGCATGGTTGGAGTGATCGTTTTAATGAACGTTTTGGCCAGGATGGTGCGGATGGCATAAAATGAGGTACAAATCATCATTAACCCGGAACTGCCCGTGAGATAGGAACTCAGCGAACCTCCCTTGTGGTAACTGATGACAAAGGCGCCGGTGAATGTGAGCATCACTGCGGCTATTTCCAGTCCTTTAAACCGTTCGCTGAGCAAAATCACTCCCAGCAGCGTCACGAAAATATATTCAGTGTTACGAAGGAAGGCGGGAATTGCGGGGTTGGACGCAACAGAGATGGCACCATAAAAGGTTCCGGTTGCCACCATCTCGATAAGACCCAGCAACACCAGTACCCTGAAGGATTTTCGTGTGATTTCATGAAATTTCCGGTGCTCTGCCGATCTCATGGTCCACAGGGTGTTCCATACGATGGCCATGGCAAACCAGTAAACCCCGAACTGCCCGAGGCTTACTTCATTGAGAGCCGCCTTGCTGAAAACATATACAGTGGATCCGGCAACCGTTGCCAGCAAAATATACGCGTACCCCTTCAGCTCAGGTTTAAGTTTCATTGATTTTCCTGGTACTAAATTACCATTTCTAAAATCATTTCACCTCTAGCGGGTTCAGGTGGTTGCTTGATTGTTACCAGACGGAAGACGGAAGACAGAAGACGGCCAGGATATGTGTAAGTTACAGTGGGTTTGAGCCCAATTAAGAAACCCCTTTTTGAAATATCAATGATTTGATATACTTTTGCAGCTGAAAGCTGGTCACATAGCCAAGCGGTTAGGCACCGGTCTGCAAAACCGGCTACAGCGGTTCGAATCCGCTTGTGACCTCAACTTTAACAACCGATCTGCCTGTCAATCAAGTAGATCGGTTTTGTGTTTTGGAGGTTTTGGCACGCAGTTGGCAAGTAATTTTGAAAAGTGGGATGACTAGCGGCGATGAAAGGCCGCCAAGAGTCTAGCTCAATAGTTTTCAGATCGAGTCTTTGAAAATACTTGAATTACTTTCACGAAGCGATCATTTAAATAATAACCTGGTTCCATCTTTTTATCCAAATTTTTTGGGCAATCCTGATAGATACGGGTTTCAGTATTTTTAATGGATGGTATTTCTGATTTTAACAAGTGATCAACCCAAGATGCCCTTCTATAAGCTAATTGACTGTTTAATTCAATCCCATCCTTTGACTGTCTAATCAGCCGCCTATCATGATTACCAATAATATAGAGCAAGTCAGTTCGCTCACTATCGAATAATACTTTCATCCTATTTATGAAACAAGTTGAAATAAGAGTATCCTGAATCAGGAATTCATTCTCATTAAACGGCCCAATGCTGTCAATTTTGTACAGTATTTGATTTTCGTCATTGATTATCAATTGATTGATTGATCTTGCACGTCCAAATGAAAATAGTGTATCAAATATTTTGATATCAAAATT
>JAPLDV010000828.1 GCA_026391235.1 Bacteroidia bacterium
GTGGGCAGTGCCGCCATCACCACGGTTGCTGCGCAGGAACTCATTCCGGCTGCAGGTTATCGCAAGGCACTTTATCTGATGTCTTTTCTGATGGCCCTCACCTTTATGCTGGCACTCCGGCTCAAAGGAAGGAAAGAGGAGGGGAAATAAAGGCTCAAGGCTCAAGGCTCAAGTAAGGTATAAGGAAAAAAAATGAAAGAAACAAGGGACTCAGTATCAATCAGGATTTTCCTGATTCTCCTTGTTGTTTTATCGGGTTGCATGAAGGAGAACGAATGCCCGAAATTATCAAGGGAATATTTCCCCAACCGGATCGGGAACTGGTGGGTTTATGACCGGTTCGACAGCCTGGCCATGGAAAAAACCATCCTGAAGGTTGAGATCAAGCGGGATTCGGTTTGGAAGGATGGACTCACTTATAAAATGTGGGTTTTCAATAAATCCAACCTGTATGACACTCTGTATGTCAGGACTACCATTGATTCAGTCTTGTTTTATCGTTACCTCGAAGGTTCCCCGCAGGAGGTGATGCTGATGCCGCTTTCGGTTGGCCAATCGTGGGTCCATCCTGTTTGGGTCAGAGATTCCACGCGGGTTTTATCAAAAGATACTGTAGAAGTTGAAAACGAGACATTTTCGAATGCATACCGCATACGGCGTCGCCTGTTTGCTTTTAATGATTACATGACTGATGACCGGTGGTTTGTTCCGTATCTGGGCATTGTTAAACTGGAGAACTGGCACTACCTTTTCGGCTGGATATCGAAGGAGAACTGGCTTTTGAAAGAATACGGATTCGGAAAATAATGCTGCTGAGGTAAGCAAAAAAGGATTGGAACGCGGATGACACGGATGCTGCGCAGCGCGGATTAACGCAGATTTTTTTCTTTAATCCGCGAAAATCCGCGTTCCAATCCTGATCGAAATAACATTCCTCCCTCAATTGAATCTTCATTGCAGCATTTTGTTCAGATCTCCGTCTTATCATCGGACCAAACCAAACAAAAATGCTGCAAACGCTTTTTACCACGTTTCTGAGGAGCATCCGGAAAACCAAGTTTTTCACGACCATCAACATTTTAGGATTTACCCTGGGGATCTCGAGTGTGATCCTGATCCTCCTGTTTGTTTTCAGTGAGCTGAGCTACGACCGGTACAATGAAAAAGCCGATCGCATTTACCGGCTAAGCATCAAGGCATTGATCGGGGATACGCGGATCAACCAGACCTATTCATCGGCGAGGAATTTCCGTGAAATGATGGCACGGTATCCTGAAATTGAAACTGGCGTTAAGTTTGTCGACTTTAACAACGGGATCATGCGGGCAGGGGAACGTACTTTTTCAGAGCCAACAGTCATGTTTTCGGATTCCACTGTTTTTGAAGTATTCACCCTGCCATTTATTCTGGGAAATCCCAAAACAGCACTTGCCCGGCCGAATACCGTGGTTTTATCAGAAACCGGAGCCAGAAAGTATTTCGGCGACGTTAATCCTCTAGGGAAAAATATGGAGATGGATCTTCCCGATATGGGTAAAGTCCATTTTGAAGTAACCGGGGTGATAAAAGATATCCCTGATAATTCGCATTTCCATTTTGACATTCTCGGTTCATTGGTCTCCTTTCCGGAAATGATCAACAGCGATGGCTGGTCGAACAATAATTTTAAAAGCTATTTTCTGCTCAAGCCCGGCACATCTGCACAAAAACTTGAAGCAAAGTTCACGGACTATGTGATTGAGTCATTCGGGGCTAAGGATTATGAAGCCGCCATTGCTGCCGGAAACTCCTGGGACTTTTTTCTTCAGCCGCTGATGTCGATCCACCTGAAATCCGATTTAAACGGGGAGTTTGAGCCAAACGGCAATATCAGGTATGTATATATTTTTTCGATCATTGCCTTTTTCGTGCTGGTTATCGCCTGCATTAATTTCATGAATCTTTCAACGGCAAAATCTGTTCGAAGGGCAAGGGAGGTGGGTATTCGAAAAGTTGTGGGTTCAACAAAAGGGCAGCTTATCGGCCAGTTTCTGGGCGAATCGCTGATCATGGCACTTACATCACTTGTATTGGCCATACTGGCGGTTAAGTTGATTCTTCCGGTTTTCAGCGACTGGCTGGGCAGGGAGCTTGCTTTTAACCTTCTTTCGGAACCCTGGATGATCCTCACTTTGTGTGTGATGACAATATTGATAGGTATCCTGGCGGGGTTGTATCCTGCGTTTGTCCTCACTTCATTTAAGCCTGCCCGGGTTTTGAAAGCACAATCGGTTAGTGAAAAACGTGGCATAGGTTTAAGGAATATCCTGGTTGTGATCCAGTTCGGAGCTTCAATTTTTCTTATCACAGGAACTTTGGCCATAAACCGGCAACTCAGTTATATCCGGAATTCTGATATCGGGTTCAATAAAAGCAACCTTCTGATTGTTCGCACACCTCCTTCATTCGGCCCTGTCAGCGCTGCATATAAAGAAGAAATGCTCAGCCGGTCGGGTATCGAAAGCGTTTCAGTTTCCAGCTCGCTTCCCGGATTTGGTTTTACGAACCTGGGGTTCGGTGCAGAGAAGGTTGAGCGATCATTTGCCCTGAACATCATCTCCTGCGATCCTGAATATATGAAAACGGTGGGACACACGATAGCTGACGGGAGGTTTTTCTCCAGTGACTATCCTACTGATTCTTCGGGGATTGTGCTGAACGAAGCGACAGTGAGAATCCTGGGAATGAAGGATCCGCTCGGTTCAAAAATGAATACCATGGGAAATCCTCCGGTCAATTTTAAGGTCATCGGTGTCTTGAAGGATTTTAACTATGAGTCGGTCAGATCCGAGATAAGGCCGATTGGCCTGGTGTTCCAGAATGGAGCCCTTCAGATGCCTGCCGAATATCTTTCGATCCGGTTTAAGCTCGGGACCGGCCAATCGGCAAAACAGGCTGCAGAGGGCACCTGGGAGAAGCTATTTCCCGGAATGCCTTTCCGGTACAGTTTCATGGAGGATGATTACAACCAGATTTATAAGAATGAAATACAGACCAGCCAGGTATTTTCCCTTCTGGCCCTGTTAACCATGATTGTTGCCGTTCTCGGACTTCTGGGGCTGGCCTCCTATATGGCCCAGCAGCGAACGCGTGAAATTGCGGTGAGAAAAGTATTTGGTGCTGATGTGAG
>JAPLDV010000837.1 GCA_026391235.1 Bacteroidia bacterium
GTGACCGGATTCACGAGTATGGCAGAAACACCCATGGTTGGAAGATTATCAGTTGGTGAGTCCCAGGTTCGGCCTCCGTCATGAGTGATCCAGAATCCACCGTTCGGAGCACCCCCGTAAACGGTTGCCGTATCGGTGGGATGGAAAGCGATGGCGTTCACACGGCCCAGGCCAAGATAACCAGCATAATCAACGCGTTTTCTCGGGCCCAGTTCCTGCCAGACAGCCTGCCCGGTTTTTAAGCCGGCAGCGACAGGGTGGCTTTGTACATAATTGTTGTATTCACGATAAACCTGGCCGGATTCCGGGAAGGTACCGTCGGGATTGACCCTGAACTGCCACCGGTTTTCCCAGCGCTTAAAAAGAGTGTAGGCCGATTCACCGGTCACTTTGCGGCCTTTCCAGTAAGTGTAAAAGGCTTTCTGGGTTTCAAAGAAATTTCCGTGCGGATCCTGCATCATATTGATCCAATAAGGATAGGATGCATAATCCTTAGGAACCGTGGCAGTTCCTTTTTGGGCGGATAATGACAAACCTCCGGTCAGCAAACAAACTGAAAGCAGTAAAAGCTTCCCTATTTTTGTATTCATAAAGGTTAGTGAAAACGGGTAATAGAGTTTAGGTTAAGAGGGGGAAATCCAAGAATTGGTTTTCGATTCCGTTTTCAGTATAAAAATAATGCCGTTTTTCTTTAATCCAAATTATTACATCAGGTAATTATTGGTTTTTACCTATTGAATGGTTAACTTCTGCTTCCACTCGCCTTTTTCCGACCGTACGGTGAGCTGATATACCCCTTTCGGCTGTGCACTCAGATCAATCAGTTCGACCAATGTACCTGAATTGATTTCATAATTTTTTTCGAGAATAACCTGACCGGTGATATTGACGATCTGAAGTTTAAACCCGCCTGCTTCACCGGAAGCCAGTTCTATACTGAACCGGCCATGATTAGGATTAGGGAAAACTTTTATAGATATTTGATTATCAATGTTATCAACAGATGTTGTGTTTAAAAAAAGCTCAACATCGTCAACAGCGGCACCCCAGGCAAACTGATTCGAATTGTCATAAAAGAACCCGATCTGTGCCTTAGCGGTCAGGGCTTTTGCAGGAAGATTAACCTGCGTGGTATCCCAAACCCAGTCATACTTGCTCGGCGGTTTTAAATCAACCAGTTTAACCCATGCACTGTCGGGCGAGGTGCGATATACCGCGCTGAATTTATCATAAGTCCGGTACAGGCGCATCGTATAGGCAAATCTCAGTGTAATGGTTTTGCCGGTATAGCTGCCCAAATCGATTGCAGGAGTAACCAGGTAGTCTTTTACCTGAACGCCTTCTCCGGCGGCAACACTGCTGGCTGCAAAGAAATGTCCTGCACGGCCCGTTACTCCAAGAGTTTCAGTGGTCCCGTATCTCCAGCCTTCTATGGAATATTTTCCGGCAAAGCCACCGGTGCTTTTTTCAAATGCCTGAAAATAAGGAAGTTCAATAGGGGAGTTGATGGTAGCAGTGGCTTCGTTGGTAAAAACTGATTCGATACCACCGTTATACAATGCTGATACCTTGTAGGTAAAGGTAACGTCTGGTTCCAGTCCTTCATCGGTGAAGCTTAATCCATTGACCAGCCTGATCAATTCACCGTTCCGGTATATCCGGTATCCCAGAATGTTTTGTTCATAGAAAGGTGGAACCCAGTTCAGCTCGACATCCTTGTCTAATATAGTGGCAGAGAGTAGAGAAGGGGGTAAAACGGCATCGGATTCGGCGAGATTAATCTCCCAGACTCCTCTTCCGAATGTTGAGGCTCTTAAGCGGGATTCGGCCCGGTTACGGGGATCGTTGTAGATCTCTAATTCGGACACCCCAACTGATACCGGAAAAGATTCACCGAACATAACCCAATCAGCCATGTCGGCATCCTTGTAAAAAGTTCCTGCATCGGTCCCAACGTAAAGTCCTTCGTTGCTGGTTTTGTCAAGTGCAATGGTGGTGATGTTAATGGCAGGCAGGCTTCCGGAAATATCTTGCCAGGAGCTTCCCTTGTTGGTGGATTTATAAACTTTTTTGTTCAATACCATGTAAACGGTAGTTGCGTTATATGGGTGGCATTCGAAATCGGACGGATTACCATTTACCGGGAGCTGGGAAGTAATGTCTGTCCAGACTACCGGCGGATTAAGCAGATTATCTGTCCGGAATAGTTTACCATCCTCGCGGGCTGCGAAAAGAATATTTGCATCAGCAGGTGATTGCTCGAGGACTGCCATGTTTACGTCATTCCGTCCGGCAAGATTATTGGATATTTTTGTCCAGGTAATTGCACCATCGGATTTTACATTCCTGCTGATCCAGATGTTTTTATATCCGATAACCATGGTATTTCCATCGACTTCGCTGATGAGGAAAGGGGTGACCCAGGATCCGTCTTCGGTAATACCGTTGGTTCCTTTGCCGGCAATGTTACGACCGCTGGAATTGTTGAAGTAACGGTTAATCGGACCGTAATAGACAGTAGTATAACTATAGCGGCCATCATAAGGATCCACGGCGCATTCCATACCATCGCCGCCTCCCGAATTTACCCAGTTGGTGCCTATCCAGGTTGCGCTGCCATTATCCTGGAATCCGCCGGTAATTTTTTTCGGATCGGCATTGCTGACTCCAATTTTGTATAATTGTCCGATTCCCAGGCCTTCACTGATCTCTTTCCATGTGGTTCCCTGATTTGCAGTATAATAAACACCGCCGTCATTACCTGCATAAAGACGGTTATTTGCCGGGTTAAAGGCAAACGTATGCTGGTCAGCGTGCACTTCATTGGTGCGATCGCCCCACCAATGCGTCCTGATTTGCCACTTTTTGCCTCCATCAACAGATTTCCAGATGTTTATGCCGCCAACATAAACGATCAGCGGGTTGTTCACGTCGATGTGAATCATCAGGTCGTACCAGGCCTGGCTTCCAACATCGGAACCATTATATTCCCATCCAAGGATATTTGGAGAGGTGGATTGGGTAGAAAAAGTTTCACCGAAATTGCGTGAGAGGAAACACCCCTGATACTCGCCCGCTCCGCCCACCAGGTACACCAGGCTATCCTTGGCCGGAGTTACTCCGATCACCAGTCGTCCACCACCAATATAGCCGCTGGAAGTTGGCACGAGGGACCAGGTATCGCCGCCATTGATCGAGCGGTAAAATCCGTTATTAGAGGTTGCATAAGCGATTGTTTCACTGCCTGGTCTGAATTTTACATCCCTGTAATTGGAGTTATCAGGTGATGTTATAACCCAGTTTTCACCACCGTCCAGAGTTTTGAAGATTCCTCCGTTTGCGGCTGCAAGAATTAACCGCTGGTTACTTTCGGGCCGGGCAAACATGCCAACCGTAACATTACCCATGCCTGTATTAAATTGCTGCCAG
The DNA here is from genome assembly GCA_026391235.1 of Bacteroidia bacterium. Next base: position 3,430 of record JAPLDV010000837.1, read on the forward strand.
GTCATGCCCCCGTCATCACTGCGGAAAACACCCATCCCCTGAGAATCGCCGCCATCACGGTCTCCGGTACCGATGAGTATCAGATTCGGGTTGGTCGGATCTACCAGGATGGCAGAAACCCCCATGGTGGGAAGATGGTCGGTGGGTGAAGTCCAGGTGCGGCCTCCGTCGTTGGTGATCCAGAAACCACCTTTAGGGGCACCAATATAAACTGTTGCGGTATCCGTGGGATGGAATCCGATGGCATTCACGCGGCCAACGCCTACATAACCGCCATAATCCACACGGGATTTCGGACCCAGTTCCTGCCAGGCAGCCTGTCCGGTTTTTAATCCGGCACCTGCCGGGTGACTTTTTACATAATTATTGTACTCGCGATATACCTGGCCCGGTTCCGGAAAGGTTCCATCCGGATTGATCCGGAATTGCCAATAATATTCCCAGCGCTTAAATGGTTTATACCCATCACCCCGATGGGTTTCGCGGCCTTCCCAGTAGGAGTAAAATGCTTTCTGAATCTCAAAGAAATTTCCGTGCGGATCCTGCATCATGTCAATCCAGTAAGGATATGATGCATAGTCTTTTGGAGCGGCAACCGCTTTGTTTTGTGCGGAAACCGAAATGCTGCAGATCAGGAGCAGAACTGATATCAGGAGAAAAGCTAATGGTTTGTTTTTCATCGCGATTGGTGCAAAATGTGATTATCCTAACAGAATGCAAGTATAAGAAATATAGCATTAATAAAGAGTGATAAACAGCAGGTGGGGGGTAGGGAACATTACACCATCATCCTCTCCAAACCCATTTTCCTTTTTACCCGATCCGGCATCAGGGAGTCCAGCAACGCATAAAATCTGTGGTTGTGAACCGGATACCTGCGGTGACATACCTCATGC
>JAPLDV010000554.1 GCA_026391235.1 Bacteroidia bacterium
CAACCTGATAAGCAGCTCTGGTCAGTTAGTCAGTACGATAATACTTCCTATTGCCAGTGCGATGCCTGCAAAAAAATAATTGCGGAGGAGGGAAGCCCTTCCGGACCAATACTCCGGTTTGTCAATGAGGTTGCTAAACACTTTCCTGATAAAATTATCTCCACCCTTGCTTACCAATATAGCCGGCAAGCTCCAAAGCTGACCAAACCTGAACCTAATGTTCAGGTCATGCTTTGTACGATTGAACTCAACCGCAGCCAGCCGATTGCGGAAGATCCGCGAAGTGCATCTTTCCTGAAAGATATCGTGGATTGGGGCAAGATCGCCAAGCATATATACCTGTGGGATTATACCGTGAATTTTTCGCACCATACTACCCCGTTCCCCAATATGCATGTACTGCAACCCAATATCCAGCTGTTTGTCAAAAACAATGTTTTCTCGCATTTCCAGCAGAGCAATACCGATGTGGGCCACGAATTCTCGGAGCTCAAATCCTATCTCTTAGCCAGACTATTATGGAATCCTGAAATCAAAGCGGACTCCGTGATCACAGATTTCATGCAGGGATATTTTGGACCGGCTGCACCATTTATCCGAACGTACCTCGACACGCTGGAAGGTGAAATTTTGAAGACCAAAGAGTGGCTGGATATTTACGGCCATCCCACCGCCCATGAAAACACATTCCTTTCTGAAGCCAACATCACCCGTTACCTCGGATACTTTGACCAGGCCATGGCAGCGGTCAAGGATCAGCCTGGACTGCTCCTGCACGCCAGAACCTGCCTCCTTCCGGTTCAGTATGCCGCCATGGAGATCGGCAAGAACCACATGTTCGCACCCCGCGGCTGGTGTAGCGTGGAGGGCAAAAACTATGTACTGCGCGAAAATATGGTGAAGATGCTGGAGGATTTTAACCAGACGTGCAAGGATGCCGGCGTGCGAACACTAAGCGAAGGCGGACTCACCCCCGAAAATTATTATCTGTCCACCAAACGGTTTTTGCAAGTGGAGATTGAGGATAATCTGGCGTTCCAAAAGCCGGTCACAGCAGAACCATTGCCGTCTCCGAAATATGGCGGAGGCGACCTGACCTATCTGACTAATGGCGTGAGAGGTGCCAATGATTTCAAGGTGCACTGGCTCGGCTGGGAAGCACAGGATTTTAGCCTGGATACCGATCTCGGCATTGCTCAGAAGCCGGAATCCATTGAAATTAGCACCCTCTATGATCCCAAAAGCTGGATTTTTCATCCGGCATCAGTCTCCTGCTCGGTTTCTGAAAATGGTAAAACTTTTAAATCTCTCGGAACCGTTGCTGTGACTGGCGATCAGCAAAAAGAAGAGGTAACAAAAACCTTTACTTTCAAGCCGGGACAGGCACCCGTTCGTTTTGTGCGGTTCGCTGTTAAAGGAACGATCCGTAACCCCAAATGGCATCCATCAGCAGGGGGAGCATCGTGGGTGTTTGTGGATGAGATAGTTGTAAAGTAGAGACGCATGTTTGCGTCTATCATAATAACAATCACAACCATCACAACACCGATACCCAATCCCTGACACCCGACGCCCAACAAATGACTAAAATGTACCATCTGCCGAAATATCTACTCCTGACCTTCCTTGTTTCTGCGCTGGGATTTTTCCCGGCATCAGGAGGAAATCTGTATAAGAATATCAAGATTGCACAGGCCGATACGTTGATCCGGAACCATGAGGGGAAAGCGGATCTGGTCATTCTGGATGTTAGATCTCCCGGCGAATTTTCAGCCCGGCATATTCGGGGCGCTATCAACATTAACTTTTGGGATTCCGGTTTTACGGATTCGGTTTCGAAGCTCGACCGTGAGCGTACCTGCCTGGTATATTGCACCAGTGGGGTTCGCAGCAGCGGGGCCACGAAGAAAATGAGCAAGCTGGGATTTATAAAGATCTACAATATGAAACGCGGGATGTTTGGCTGGCGCGCTGCCGGGCTTCCGGTTACAGATAATAAGCGGTGAAAACTACGAAAATGCAGCTTAATTTTCATAAAATCTGAATAAGGTTAAGAGTGTTTTCATGGAAAAACTGCATTGATCTTCAGCGGTGTGTCCTGATTGTAATAATGGTATTTTTATAGAATGAATCGTGTAGCTTTTATTCTAATATTTTTGATGATCGGTGCTACAGCCAGTGTGAGCGGACAAGTTCGCTGGGCTGTGGAGTATGGCATGGGATTGGCGGTGAATATGCAGATGCCGTTAACCATAAGTCAGAACGGCAAGCAGGATGTCAGCTTGCTTGCGGATTGGTCGGCCGAGTCGTTTCAGCTGCCCTATAACTGGATGTGGCGGATCGGTAGGTGGAACAACGGCAAGGCCTGGATGTTTGAGACGGTTCATCATAAAATGGCGCTCCGGAACTTGCCCGAAAATGTTCAGTGGTTCAGTATTACACATGGATTCAATACGTTAACGCTGAACAGGGCATGGGAAATCAAAAAGGTAATCTTACAGGTGGGCGCCGGTGGTGTTCTGGCCCATCCCGAGAGCACTATCGACAATCAGGTTTTTAATGAAAAATCCGGATTATTCAAACTGGGATATTATCTCACCGGACCCGTCTTCATGACCTCCGTTGCCCGGCCGCTACGGATATGCAATGGGTTCCTGATCAATTTCGAAGGAAAGATCACTGTCGGATATGCTAAGGTACCGATAGTCGACGGCACCGCACAACTTTTTCATCTTGCCTTTCATTTGTATGCCGGACTGGGCTTGTCGGTCAGGGGCAAATCAGCGGTTAATAAATAGAATTTTAATATTTACACGAATATGAAGTCCCGAATCCTGTTCTCTATCGTAACCAGCCTGGTACTGATCACCGGCTGCCAATCCCCGGATACAAAACCCGGATCTGATCACCTGACCCTCTGGTACAAACAGCCCGCAAAAGTCTGGGATGAGGCCCTGCCTGTTGGAAACGGCCGTCTGGGTGCAATGGTATTTGGAAATCCGGTGAAGGAACGGATCCAGATCAATGAGGAGAGTATCTGGGCCGGATGCCGGGTTAACAACAACAATCCCGGCTCGCTGGCCCATTTGCCGGAGGTGCAGAAGGCGCTGTTTGAGAGCCGGTTCAAGGAGGCCTGGCAGCTGGCCAATGATAACCTTCTCGGCACACCGCCCAGGATCCGGTCGTACCAGCCGCTGGGCGACCTGCTGATCGATTATGGCTGGAAGGCCAAACCGGAGAGCTATCGCCGGTCGCTCGACCTGAAAACGGGCATCGCTGCGACAGATTTTACCGTTGAAGGCAAGAAATACCGGCAGGAGGTTTATGCTTCCGTTCCTGATAATATTCTGATAGTCAAAATAAAATCTCTTAACGGAGGAACCATCGATGCCACCTTCTCACTCACCCGTGAAAAAGATGCCGTGGTTACTGCCACCACTGATGGCAAACTGCTGCTCACCGGTCAGATCATCGATGCCGAAGATCCCGGCAGCGGTCCCGCCGGTGCCCACATGAAATTCGCCGGCGAGCTGAGACTTTCATCCCAGGGCGGATCCGTACGGGCCGGCCTCAGTGCCGGCCCATCTGCCGGCCCATCCACCTCACCCCCGGCCCCTCTCCCGCGCTCGCAAGCTCGCGGGAGAGGGGAGCCATTACTGGCCGGCCTTAGTGCCGGCCAACAGCTCCTCGTCTCGGGAGCTCATGAAGTCACCCTCCGCCTCACCGCCGGCACCGACTATTCCATCGCCAAACTCGATTTTGACCGGAAAATTGACCCGGTTGCTAACTGCAAACAAATTCTGGATGCGGCTGCAAATCAATCAGATAAAAGTCTGGCGAAAAGGCACCTGGCAGAATATCAGCCTATGTTCAACCGGGTATCACTCGATTTGGGCGATTCCGGACTGGATTCGCTTCCCACCGATGACCGGCTGATCCGGATGAAGTCGGGCGGTGAGGATAATGCCCTAATTGCCATGTATTTTCAATATGGCCGTTATCTCCTGATGGGCTCATCACGCGGTCCGGCCACACTCCCGGCTAATCTGCAGGGGATCTGGAACAAGGATATGAATGCTCCGTGGAACGCTGATTTTCATACCAATATCAATCTGCAGATGAACTATTGGCCTGCCGAGGTGTGCAACCTCACCGAAACCACCCATCCTCTTATATCATTTATGGAAAAGCTGACGGTTCCGGGAGCTGCTACCGCCCGTGAAATGTACGGCACCGACGGCTGGGTGTTCCATCACCTGGTGGATCCGTTTGGCCGCACCGGCGTTGCCGACGGGGTTTGGGGCATCACGCCGCTGAACGGTCCGTGGATGACCTTTACCGTTTATGAACACTTTTTGTTTACCCGCGACACCGCCTTCCTCCGCAAGGTAGCCTGGCCGATGATGAAGGGATCAGCACAATTTGTTCTCGGATTTCTGGTGGAATCACCTGAGGGATATTTGGTTACCAATCCTTCGCACTCCCCTGAGAATGCTTTCTTCATTCCGGGTTCAAAGGAAAATTCCGCACTCACATACGCCGCAACGGTCGATATTGAGATTTTGAACACCATGTTTGATAATTGCAGGGAGGCTTGCAAAATACTGGGAACGGACAACGAATTCGCAGCCAAAATGGAAGCAGCTCAAAAGCGTTTGCCCCCGTTGAAGATCAATTCCAAAGGGGTGATCCAGGAGTGGATCAACGATTACGATGAAATTGAGCCGGGTCACAGGCACATGTCGCACCTGCTTGGACTTTACCCGCTGGGCCAGTTTACCCCTGAAACACCGGAGCTTTTCAATGCCGCCCGGGCAACCATTGAACGGAGGCTATCTTTCGGCGGCGGTCAGACCGGCTGGAGCCGCGCCTGGATCATTTGCCAGTATGCGCGGCTGCTCGATGGCGAAAAGGCCTATCAGAATGTATTGAGCTTATTGAGGAAATGCACCCTGATCAACCTGTTCGATACCCATCCGCCTTTCCAGATCGATGGCAATTTCGGCGGCACGGCCGGCATTGCCGAGATGCTGATCCAGTCGCACAGCAGCGTGATTCGCTTGCTTCCCGCCTTACCCAGAGCGTGGAGCAGCGGTGAAGTAAAGGGCCTCTGTGCCCGCGGCGGTTTTGTTTTTGACCTGAAATGGACTGACGGCAAACTTGTAAACGCTCAGATAAGCTCAAAAACCGGCGGAACCGCTAAAATCGTTTATGCGGGGAAAGAGGTGGATGTAAAGGTGAAGGCGGGGGAAAATAGGGAGATCGTATTATGAATTTCGTTGTTAATGCAATTAAAATAGAAATATGAATTTTGAAAACCTAATACAAAAGCTACGGGAAACCAATGTGGTCTTGCAAACTTCAGCCGCAAAGGCAATCAATACGACCATGACTGTCTGAAATTGGTTGTTCGGCTTCTATATAGTTGAATTTGAGCAGAACGGAGAGGACCGATCAAAATATGGTGATAATTTGCTTGATGTATTATCAAAAGCAATAGGTGCCGGAAATAAAGGAATCTCTGTAACAAATCTTCGTCTTTTTCGCCAATTCTACCTTGTATATCCTGAAATTGGTTCTGTTCTACATGATGTTATTTCTAATTCTTTACCTGATATAATTCATCAGGCACTGCCTGATAAATTATATGAAAATTCGGAAAAGCAAATTCATCAGGCAGCGCCTGATGAATTGCAAGTACTAGATATTGATAAAATTAGATACCTAAACCGAACCATTAGTGCTGATAAAAAGCTCGGACTAAGTCCCGCTCGAATTCTTAAAACTTTATCCTTTACTCATATTGTTGAATTGATCAAAATTGATGATCCCCTTAAGAGAGCCTTTTATGAAATTGAATGCGTGAAGGGTACTTGGAGCACAAGGGAACTTCAACGGCAGATAGAATCCCTGTATTTTGAGCGTTCCGGCCTTTCACGGGATAAGAAGAAACTTTCTGAATTTGTTAATCTTCAGACAATTCAGCTCACACCGGGAGAGTTAATTAACAATCCATTAGCCGTTGAGTTTCTGGGTCTCAGCGATCGGGCTCTGGTAACTGAATCGGATTTCGAACAGGCGTTACTCGACCATTTACAGATGTTCTTGCTTGAGTTGGGTTACGGATTTTGCTTCGAGGCCAGGCAAAAACGAATATTGATTGATGGTGAATATTATTTCATCGACCTCGTTTTCTATCATCGGATTCTGAAATGTCATGTTCTGGTTGATCTGAAAATTGAGAAATTCAAGCACAGCCATGCGGGACAAATCAACGCATACCTCAACTTTTACCGCAATGAAGTTATGCCGGAAGGTGATAACCCTCCAGTGGGTATCCTGCTGTGCACCGATAAAGGTGATACGATGGTCAAATATGCTACCACCGGATTGGAGCACAGCGTATTTGTTCAAAAGTATATGGTTTCGTTACCGAGCAGGGAAGAATTGGAACGGTATATCAAGGGGTCCCCGCTTTCGCAGGGATGACAACACTACCGGGGAAAAAACAAAGAGAGTGTGAGTTTGGGTGTGAACGATGCTGTGCTCCATGAAAAACAGCAGCCCGTTGGATAAAAATATTCAAATGCGAAAAACCGTATTTTTTGTAAGTATTTGATAATCAATAATAATAAAATGTGGGGGGGGGTAAAATTAACAAATCTTCTGTATCTTTGAATGTCCCCAAGACATTAAAATCTGTAAAGTGAAAATCTTTAAAAATAAAGTTCAATTTCTTTGGTCGGGTGGGTCATCGTCGATTTCAATTACCGCTTTTATTTTCATAGCATTACTTTACTTAAGCGGATGCGCCCCAGATCCAGAATCTCGGCCGATCGCCGCTTTCACTGTTTCTTCCTGCTATACCGATACACTGACGATTCTGGAATTCGATGCTTCCGGATCAACGGATAAGGAGGATCCGTCATTAGCTCTTTCATTCCGGTGGGACTGGGAGCACGATGGGAAATGGGACACAAAATACAGCACGCTCCCGAAGAACTCTCACCGTTATCAGGTTAACCGCGTTTACCTGCCTATACTAGAAGTAATGGACCAGGATGGATTGGTGGATACCTGCTCAATCCTGATCCGGATTACCGATGTGCGCAAGGATTCATCCATCACCGATCCCAGGGATGGAAAGACCTACCGGGTAGCACTGATTGAAGATGTTTGGTGGATGGCTCAAAACCTGGATTATGGCATACAGATTAATTCCTCGCAATATCCTGAAAATAACAACATTGCTGAAAAATACTTTTTTAATGATTCTGATTCCATGGGTAAGATATACGGGGGCTTGTACAGCTGGGAGGAGGCGATGAATGGTCAAACCAGTTCGGGTTCGCAGGGGATCTGCCCTCCCGGCTGGCAGGTTCCGGCCGGAAAGTATGTTGCAGCCTTGTGGGACCTGGTTCTGTTTCCCTATCCCGATCACATAGCCTATCTGGGGAAAGGAGGTTATCTGGGTATCGACCTGGAAAGATCCGGGACCTTCGATATTTACAACCAAAGAGAATTCGATTCCTTCATCGGAGGATTCTGGATATCTGAACGAAAGAGAACCGGGGACCGGTCCGTCCCATTTTACTTTGCATACACTAACTTGTTATATATCAACAATCCGGACACTAATCCCCCGTACGAACATACAGCACTATCCCTCAGATGTATAAAGCCGGTACACTTATCGCAATAGCCATTTCCCTGTTGAGTATCATGCAGGTAACGTCTTGTGATACTGAACTGGATTTGATTGATCAGACCCCTGATTTGCCGGTGGTTTGGGGCTTTATCGACGCGGGCGATTCGGTTTATCAGGTTCGGCTACAAAAATCTTTTTCCGGAAAGGGAAATGCCCTGGATATGGCCAGGATTTATGACTCCATTTATTTCGATAAGATTTCCGTATCGATGGAGCTCCGGTATGCTCCGGATAAACATCTGGTAGGGATTGCTGCCGGCCATAACTGGTATGGCCAGTGGGACATGGCTGGCGACCTGATCCATCGGGTCCGGCTGGTACCTGCTGCTGAAGGCTCTAAGGAACCCGGCGTATTCAATAATTCACCGTACCGGATTTTTCAGGCAACTTCCGACTCCTTCCGGATCCGTGGCAAGGTTTTTCAAACCGATCCGGGTGGATGGGTTTTACCCCAGGGTCAGGGCTTTATAGTCCGGTTATGCATTGAGGATCCCAAAACCGGACAAACCACCGTAGCCGCCACCCCGTTTGTCGATCTGCCAAATATCCGACTGCCCCGTAAAGCGTTCACCCTTAATCTGTATAGTGATGATCCCACAAAGATTATCTGGCAGGATCATGGCTGGGTCTATGATACCCAGGTCAAGTTTTACTATTATGAGTATACTGATCGGGAAGTGCTGAAATATGTTAGCTGGAGAATAACCGGCATCAACCGGACCCGGGTGGAAGGCGTCAGCCAGGAATTCTATTCTTATATGGCTACACCGTTTCAGGAAAGCTTGCTCGGACATGTACGTGCTGAGATTCAACAGGATCCGGATGTTGTCCGGAGAAAATTCAGCCACATCGACTATTTCATTACTGCAGCACCCGGATTTGTTAAGGATTATCTGGAAACGTATACCATTTCGGCGGATCATTCCGGACAGGCAGTATCCAATGTAACCAACGGCTACGGATTATTTGCAATTGTTGCAACCAACGGCAGGGAAGGATTCGGGCTGGATCCAAGGAGTTTGGATTC
>JAPLDV010000264.1 GCA_026391235.1 Bacteroidia bacterium
GCTAACTCCCCCGCCCAGGCTCATATTGGCCACATCTCCGGCAGCCGCGGCAATCTTAACATAATCACAGCCAGCAACGACTCCCGAGATAGTGCCGCTGCCGCTCTTATTGAGAACCCTGACTGAAACAACGGTTGCTCCGGCAGCAACACCGATTACGCCGATAGTATTATTCACAGCTGCAATGATGCCGGCCACATGAGTGCCATGCCCGTTCTCATCCTTGGCACTGGTACCGGTAAAATATTTCGATTTTGCTGTATTGACTGTCAGGTCCGGATGAGTGAAATCAATGCCGGTATCAATGATCCATGCTGTTTTGCCTACACCGCTGACACCGCCCCCAACGCGGGTGATTCCCCATGGAGTCGTTTGTTTTGGCTGTGTTGCAGCAGCAGCCGGTTTGCCCAAACTGATCTCCTGATCCGGTTCAATGCTTTTAATCCGGGGATCCAGTTTCAGTTTTTCAAGCTGAGGGCCGCTCAGCCTTGCCGCAAAACCCATAAAAACATTGGTATACATCTGATCGACCTGGTCCTTTCCAACACCCTTCCCGTTTAAAAACCGGTTCAGGTACCCCGACATGATCTGCTTCCGCTGGTCATAATCCTGGGTAGCCATAAGGTCGCCCGCAGCTTCAAAATCATCATTAAGCACAATGATATAAGAAGCTGCACCATTGCCCGCCTTCAGACTTTTAGCTGCACCAATGTCATCCGGTAGCTGATCCAGATCTCCGGGTTCCTTGTTGCAGCCGGTGAAAAGGAAAACAGATACGGCTATCGCCAAAAATCCGATTTTTAATAGTTTAGTTGCTTTCATGATTCATGTAATATTTGGTTAATTATTTCACTAATTTTCAACCGGTGACCCGGATTTTTTCTTGCCGTTAACAAATATCGTAAATATTTTTTCGTAAAACAAATAATTTCCCAGTCATGAAAATTCATTGGATATCTCTCTTTATCATTACTTTATCCATTTATAGCTGCAAAATGGTGCAGGTTCCTGAATCCGGGACCTGGAGGGCGGTCCTGGTTCCTGACAGCACTCAAACTGATCTGGAGATTCCTTTCCGAATGGAGATCACCCGGTCAGTTGACAAATCGGTTGTGGCAAAGATTATGAATGCAGGGGAAGAGATACTGGTAAAGGAGGTTGTAATTCAGGAAGATTCGATCCACCTCCTGCTCCCGGTATTTGAAGGGACCATCGATGCCAGGCTGAAAAAGAAAAGAATGGATGGAACCTATACCCACCGGGGCAGCGGCCGGTCATGGAGCGTTCCCTTTTATGCCGATTATGGCGTTACCGATCGGTTTCCAAATTTCACTGAAAACCCGGCTTTAAATATAACTGGTCGTTGGGAGGTAACCGTTGGCACCGGTGAACAAACCGAGAAGCAGATCGGTGAATTCATTCAGGAAGGGAGCCATCTTACCGGCACCTTCCTCACAACAACCGGTGACTATCGGTTCCTCGAAGGGAAAGTTGCCGGAACCAAAATGATGCTCTCGGCATTTGATGGCGCTCATGCACTGGTTTTTCAGGCCGACTTGTCGCCCGGTGGCACACTTGAGAATGGAACTTTTTGCGGCGGGCCCTCCTGGAAAGGAGAATGGCTGGCGGTATTGAATGATACCGTTACCCTGCCCGATCCCACCACCCTGACTTTTCTCAAGCAGGGTTATGAAAAGCTGGATTTTACCTTTCCGGATCTTACGGGTAATCTGGTCAGCCTCTCAGATTCCCGGTTTCAAGGCAAACCGGTAATCGTTCAGATCATCGGAAGCTGGTGCCCCAATTGCATGGATGAAACCCGGTTTTTTTGCAGCCTGTACAATCAATATAAAGATAAAGGACTGCAGATTATTGCATTAAGTTATGAATCGGCTAATTTCGCGGCTTCCGTGAAAGCCATCGAACGCTTCAGAAACAATATCGGAGCTGAATACACTTTTCTATATGCGGGAGAATCAAACAAAAGAAAAGCCTCCGAAACCCTGCCCATGTTAAACCGTATTCTTTCCTTCCCAACTTCGGTCTTTATCGACCGAAATGGTAATATCATTAAAATCTTTACAGGCTTTTCAGGTCCGGGAACGGGAAAACATTACCAGAAACTAACCACGGAGATGACGGAAGCGGTTGAGGAGATGATTGAACGTTAAGAACTTTAAGAGAGTTAAGAACGTTAAGAAAGTTAAGAATGGTAGGATAGTTAAGAATGGTAGGAGAACCGAATCATTTGGCAACCTTGGTTGTTTTTTCATTTAAATGACGGATATGTCCGTTGAGGAGGAAT
>JAPLDV010000503.1 GCA_026391235.1 Bacteroidia bacterium
TATTCTATATTATTTTGTTCCACGAGTTCAATCATCCATTGGTAGAAGGTGGGAAACGCTTCGACGGAAACAGCGACATCTGTCCCGACTTTTCTTAATCCGCGCCGGGCGACACAATCATTTACTTTCCAGGAAATCGCGTGGCGGAAATCCTTTAATTTTTCACGGTCTTTTTTATTGACCGCCAACCAGGAAGTTTCCGCATTGACATTATGTTTACTCATTAAGTTCAGCCATGCTTCGGTTATTTCATCATCATTGGTTGTTAATTCCTGTTCAAACCAAACACAGCACGTATCTTCAGGAATAGCCGGATAATCCGGGCGAAGAAAATTCAGCGCAAGCTTATCAATAAATTCCAATCCCCGAGCCGAAAGATTAGAGGCTTCTCCCGAAGAACCAGCCCTGGTTGCAGCGCGGGCTTCATCAATAAAGCTAAAAGCGTCTTCCCCTCTTTCGAAAAACACAACGCAGGAAAGAATTTTTTCATTGAGCGGAAGCAGTTTAAGTTTTAATTCTGTTATGATGCCCAAAGTTCCTTCGCTGCCGATAAACAAATCCATCAAATCCATGTTTGCTTTGCAATAATAGCCGGAAACGTTTTTTGTATCCGGCATTTCAAATTGAGGAATCATAAATTCGTATTTCGTCCCCTGATCCGTGGTAAAAGAAAGAGCGTAGCCGGACGCAAAGATTTTCCCCCGCTCAAGGGAGACTGTGTCACCTGACGGCAAAACAACTCTCATCCCCATAACATAATCGCGAGTCGGTCCGTACTTAAAACTCCTTGCTCCCGAAGAATTTGTCGCGACTGTGGCGCCGATAAAACAGTTTCTTTCCGTCGGGTCAGGTGGATAGAACAATTTTTTTTCTTCAACATAGTTCTGAAGGTCTTGCAAAATCATTCCGGGTTGAACGCGCAAATATTTTTCATCTGCGTTGAGTTCAATTATTTCGTTCATCTTTTCCGTGGAGAGCACAACTCCGCCTTCGGGCACACGCGCCCCGGTCAGTCCTGTTCCGTTGCCAGAAATTGTTATTCTAATTTTGTCATTGTTGAATTTTTTTACCAATTCGATTATCTCTTCCTCGCTCTCCGGCAAATAAACCGCTTCGGCTGTGCCCTGATAATTAGAGGCATCCGAAAGATAATTCTGAAATTCGTCCGAGTTATACTTAACAATCATTTTTCTACTCGGTATTATTAATGGATGGATTTAATTGATAAGACATTACTTCTGCATGGTTGAACTATAGGAATACCTGTCTTGTATGTCAAGGAAATCTTGGTCGCAAAGGTAAGGTTTCATCGTCGGACTTTTTAGTTATAATTTATAAACAACCCCAGGCGCGCCGCCAATTCTGCATTCTGCCGCATTGGCTTTTGCAACTTCAGCGCGGATGGACTGTTTCATCTTAAACTGTCAGCCGGTTGTGCTATTTTCCCCTGTGCGCAGGGCGGGATCCTGACGGTAGTATTCTTTAAGCACACGATAAAGATCAGGGGCGTTTTTGATCATTAAATAAGGTTGGTCGAAGAACTGCTCGGTGGCCACTGCGAAAAATTCCGCTTCATTGGTAGCGCCATAGGCATTGAGAAAAGATTTCCTGCCGTGTTCCGCGTCATGCTTGAGGCGCAGATATTCACGGGAACATGTCTGCACCCAGTCGCGGTATTCAGCCCGGTCCCGTAGCGGTGGCGTGCCGTCAGCGGCGCCGTCAAGCATATCGAGCTTGTGCGCAAATTCATGATAGACAACGTTATGTCCCGATTCGGGATGGCGGCCGCCATGCAGCGCCGCATCCCAAATGATAATGACAGGCCCCTGCTGAAAGGCCTGCCCGATAATGGGGCGGGATTCGTCTATCGGCGCAATTGCAGTTTCAAAAAAACCGAGCTTGCGCTGGGGTGGAACCACCGTGGACGGATAAACGATGATCGTTTCGACATTCTGATAATAATTGTGAGGCAGGGCAAGAAGAAGGAGACACGCTTGAGCGGAGATGGTAACACGGATTTCGTCGGTAAGTGCCAATCCGCCGCAGCCTTCCCAATCCTTTTCGGCAATAAAGACCTGTGTCAGAGCGCGCAGATGAGCACGTTCGACATCATCCAGCATGCAGTAATGGGCAACATTACGGCGCAGGATATCTTCCCACGCGAAAGGAAATGACTCCTGTATGATTTTTTTCCGTCGGCGATTGGCAAACCAGCTAAACAATAGCAATCAACCCCTCGCAACGAGTACGTGAATACGTTTATCATTGTGGATAACACCATAGGAAACACTGCCAAGAACTGTGGCTGATAAGGCGCTCCTTCCATGAGAGCCCATAACAATAAGATCTGCTTTTGACTTCTTAGCCTCTTTTATAATTTCATCCACCGGATGCCCCATCTTTATAGAAAGCGTCGATGCGACACCGTTTTTATCACACAGTTTCTTTATTTCTCCGGTATACC
>JAPLDV010000520.1 GCA_026391235.1 Bacteroidia bacterium
GGAGGACCCGCGGGTCCTCCCCTACGAATCCCACGCGAACATCCGTAGGGGAGGAGCCATGGCTCCTCCCGCCTACTTTCCGACCCTGTACAGATGCCCCCTGGTACGGATATATATCGCTCCGTCCACCACCGCCATCGATGCCATGCACCCCTCCGGCAGGGTGTTCTCAGCAATCTTTTTAAAGGCCCGGCCGGGTGCAAACACTGTCGTCAAACCGCTCTGGTCGGTTGTGTATATCCTGCCCTCCGCATAAACCGGCGATGCCGATGTTTCGAGCCCGACCCGCTGGGTCCAGATCTCCGCGCCGGTCATGGCATCGAGGCATTTGGCCTGTCCTGCCGTATTAACCATATACAAAAGCCCATCGATAAACAGAGGAGATGAACGGGCTGTCAAATTTTTCTTACTGCTCCAAACGATCGACTGAGCGGTCATATCACCGCTGCCCCCCAGCCGGATCGCCATCACCCACGATTGCCCGAACCCCGTATTGATAAACATCATCCCATTGCCGATAACCGGCCTGGCCGATGCGGAAAATCCTTCATACCTGACTTTCCAGATCAGTTCGCCGGTGAGGGGCTGATAGGCCTCAACCACATGCGGACCGACACTGATGAGCTGGTCGATATTATCAATACGGGTAAGGATGGGGGTGGAAAAAGCTTTACGGCAGTCGGGGGTAATGTCACCAAATTCCACTCCCCTGAATTTCTTCCAAACCGTTTTTCCGGTATTCTTATTCAAGCCCTCCAGGTACTGAACATCTATCCCGTCCATGGTGAGAATCAGTAAATCTTTATACAGGAAGGGAGATGAACCTGGTCCAACCAAATGATCACAGTGTATATCAGTTCGCTGCCAGATCACTTTCCCGGATTCAGTATCGAGGCAAGCGGTTCCATAAGTGCCGAAATGCACATAAACCCTGCCCGGTTCAATCGCCGGTGTGGGTGAAGCGTAACTGTTTAACGGATGTGTTTCCTGAGTGGATAGAGCCTCAAAGACCATGATATTTTTAAAAATTTTACCGGTTTCACAATTGATGCCGATCGCTCGGAACTCTTTGCCGTCGGGCGTTGCCGTGGTGAGCCATACCTGCCCGTTCAGGACCACAGGAGATGACCATCCCCGCCCTGGGACTGGTACCTTCCATAATACATTAGTTGAATCGCTCCAATGAAGCGGCACATTTTTGGCCTGGCTGTAACCGTTATCCAGGTTACCCCTGTAGCCGGTCCATCTGTCGGCATGGTTCTGAGCCTTCAAAGGCAAAGATGCCAGTAGCAAGGCAAAAATTAGTCGGGAATTTAGCATGGCGCCAAAGTTGCAAAAAAATTCGTAGGGGAGGACCAACGTGTCCTCCCGCGTCCCCGCAAAAGAATTCCGATAAAGATATTCGCTTCCCTTTGTTCCCAACTCTCATTATCTTTAGCCATTGAACAAAACTTCAAACCATGAAACGCCGTACTCCATTTATTCCTCTGCTGGCATTTGCCCTGCTAGGCTGCCTTCTTTCAACCCAATGCACTCAAAAGCCCACCGATCCCCTCAAAGCCGGTTTCCTCAATCCGCCGGATTCAGCCAGGCCGGGAGTCTATTGGTATTTCATGGATGGCAATACCACCCGCGAGGCGATGACAGGTGATCTGGAATCGATGAAAAAAGCCGGTATCGGCTATGTTCTTTTCCTGGAGGTGAACGTTGGCGTTCCACGCGGAAAGGTTGATTTCCTGAGCGAAGAGTGGCAGGACCTTTATGTTCACGCCGTTCGTGAAGCTGAAAGGCTGGGCATCAGGATCATCCTCGGATCCGGTCCGGGCTGGGCCGGTAGCGGCGGCCCCTGGGTGAAACCGGAACAATCCATGATGCACCTGGTGGCCAGCTCAACAGAGGTGAAAGGGCCTTCAGTATTTAATGCTGTCCTGCCCAAACCAGAGCCTAAAAAACCATTTTTCGGTGAAGGAGCTCTGACAAAAGAGCTGAAACAGATACGCGACGGATGGTATGAAGATGTCGTGGTGCTGGCCTACCCGACACCCGACACCCGATACCTGATACCCGATACCGATGAGAAGGCCCTCTATTACCGGGCACCCTATACCTCGCAACAAGGTGTTAAACAATATATTCCGGCTCCGGCAGCTTATCCTGAAATTCCCGGATCAGCCATTGACGCGGCGAAAATCATCGAGCTTACCAATCTCCTCCAACCCGACGGAACTCTAAAATGGGAGGTGCCGCCCGGAAAATGGACCATCCTGCGGTTTGGCAAGCGCAATAACGGCGCGGTCACCCGGCCGGCTCCAATGCCCGGACTGGGATTTGAGGTCGATAAATTTGATACGGTGGCTTTTGATGCCCATTTTGATGCTTACATCGGAAAACTGCTGAGGAAGGTTGGTCCCCGGAAATCAAAAACCGGCGGGGGCTGGACAATGATTCATATCGACAGCTGGGAAATGGGGTCGCAAAACTGGACCGGTGATTTCCGGGAGCAATTCAAGAAACGCAGGGGATATGATCCTCTTTTATATTTGCCAACCTATGCCGGTCAGACTGTCGGGAGTCTGGAGCTGAGCGAACGTTTTTTATGGGACGTCCGGCTTACTTCCCAGGAGCTGGTTCTGGAAAATCATGCCGGGCGGTTCAAGGAGCTCGGCCGCCGGAACGGGTTCCGCCTGTCGATCGAGCCGTATGACATGAACCCCACGGCCGACCTGGATCTTGGCGCCGTGGCTGATGTCCCGATGTGCGAATTCTGGACCGATAAATTCGGCTTCAATTCAGCTTTCAGCACCATAGAGTCGACATCCATTGCCCACGTTCAGGGTAAGCCCGTGGTGGCTGCCGAAGCCTTCAC
>JAPLDV010000594.1 GCA_026391235.1 Bacteroidia bacterium
ATTCCGGCAATTTTCTTATCAGATGTTTGCTTGTCCTGCACATCGGCAACAAGTGTCCCGGGAAACAAAAACTGCCCATCTCGCGGCCGCAACAATCCTTTTGATGAAAATAACTGTATATAGCCGTTTCTTTCGGAGACCACCGTATTTAGTTTAATACTTTGGTCAGCAACAGTGTACTTTATGCTATAATCCTGGATAAAGGACTTGTCCGGATGCTGCCCGGTAACCTGTACGTCATTCTTAGTAGAACATGAGGCAATTGCCAGGGCCAGCATCAGCAGGGCAATTGGTTGGTTTAGATTTTTCATTTATGAATATAATTAAATTTTCAGTCATTTCCCCTGGAAGCGTTGTCATCCCGGCGTAGTCCGGGACCACGTGTCGTTTCTCCGAGGCCCTTGAAAAAGTCCCCGCTGAATACAGTTGTCAGGGACGGGATCCCGGCCTCCGCCGGGATGACAACGCTTCCGCCAGATAATCCATAGAAAAAAAGGGTGCTGTCAGATAATTGATCAGCACCCTTCACTATCTAACTAATTCTCCGGAACAATTATTGCAACAACCAAATTTTAGAAGTTTCAACATCAGCAGGAGGAACCAAAGTTGCAACGCCAAGATCGTAAGCATTTTTATTCTGGCCCAGCTCATTCCCCGGATAACGGAAGCGTAGCGGGAATGTGTAAGTGCTTAACAAACCATTGTTGAAAATATCAGGCAGCTTAGTTCTGCGCAGGTCAAGATAAGCTTCGATGGCGACCGAGAAGAGCGCGATCCATTTCTGCTCAGCTATTTTGGCCAGTTTGCCGGCGGCATCACCTGGAAGGCCAACAACCGATTGTGCTAAATAGGCAGTTATATCCTCCTGACTCACTCCCCAGCGTTCCATGGAGAACTTGATGCCCGTTCTGTAATAAGTGTCGGCATTTCCGGAAATCAGTCCTTTAACAGCTGCTTCGGCAAGAATAAACTGAACTTCATCCTTGTTCATAAGCTGAGCTCTCAGTAACGGATGAGCGTTTTCCTGGAACAGTTTCGAATACTTGGATACTTTAAAATTACCGTAAGTACCACCGGCAGCTGTATTCCAATGGCCGTTCCCATTTTTAAAGTCACCGTTCATGCCTGCGATAAAGCCTGCATAAACTTTGTCTACGTCAAGGATATTCGACTCCTGTGCAGCCATTACCGGATTGGTCAGGTCAACAAATTCCCAGGTGGAAGAATAGGTGAATCCGTTGGGGTCCGTAGTTTCAAAAGTAACGCCTTCTTTTTCAGAATCATAAGTCCATGGATTTTCAATGGGGGCAAACCATACCTTCATGCGGGGATCATTTAATGTTGCCATCCTGTCGACTAAGGATTTGCACGGCCTTCGTCTTTCGAATTCACCGCCGTTTCCCCAATTATTGGATCCACCTACCCATGAGTTGACTGAATTGGTTCCAACGTAGGCAATAGATGCATTCATGTCAGCATCATCTGAAAAAATTGGTAATGCAGCAACAGCAGCGATTTTTGCACCGGCATCCGGCAATTTTGCCGAGGCACGCATGAGCAAACGAAGCTTCAGAGAGTTGCAGAATTTCTCCCATTGAACTTTATCTCCGCCAAACATCAGGTCATACGTAGGGCTAACTACATCTTTTCCACTCGATATCAATGCGCTGGCATTGTCAAGCTCTTTTAAAAGCCCTGTATAAATGTCAGATTGTTTGTCATACACCGGGTAAAGGATTCCTTCACGACCTTTGAGAGCCTGACTGTAATAAACATCCCCATAATAATCAGTCATAAAAGAGAACAGCAGTACCCTGAATGTTGTGAAGATGCCAACATGAACGTCTGAACCTCTTGCCTCAGCTAATTTAATGGAAGCATCAACCAGTTTCAATATGTTCATAGCGGAATACATACCATCATCGAGACCTTTAAATCCTGAATAATAATTATCCCCGCCCTGAAAATTGCGCATGGTGTATTGTACAGCCCCCGGAAGCTTGGTGGAACCCCAGCCCCTGTCCTGATAAAAGAGGGTTGTCTGCTTTATAATTGATGATAACAGGTAGGGATCATTCAACGATTCAACAGCATCTTTCTGCTGCTTTAAATCGTACTGCCGTAAATCATCTTTGCTACAGGAAACAATGCCTGTAACTAAAATAATTGCGAATGCTTTTGTGAAATATGAGTTCATATTATTTATTTTTTTGCGTAAGTTGAATATTAAAAATCAAAAATAATTCTAAATCCAAGAGACCGGATACTGGGCAATGTTGCCCGCATGATACCCTGACTAACACCTACGCCTGCAAATGCAGATTCCGGGTCTTCGTGGCGGCCTGAAGCATTCCATTGGAACAGGTTTCGGCCAACCAGTGATAGGTTCACATTATTGATCCTGATTTTATTTATCAGTGAATTGGGAATTGTGTAAGTCAAAGAAACTTCTCTCAATTTGAAGTTGGTTGCGTCATACACTCTTGTTGAAGTGAAATTCCAGATAACGTCGCCATAACTGTTGTAAGGGATCTGGTAAAAAAGTGTTATTCGGGTCGGCACCATTTACGATGTAATCCGCATCGGTTGCATCTTCAGGATCTCCTTCATAATCCGGATTGAGGAATACCCCTTTGGCATAGCTAGCATCATGAAAATCAGAACGTTGCCCATCGTTGTTGGCATTAATACTCTCCCATTGGCTGGAACCCTCAGCCGGCCAGGCCATACCACCGTGTTCTGCATCGCGGCCACCGTTCCACCATGGGTTATCCGGTCCTGAACTTAGAGTTGTAGCTAACGCGCCGTTTGATTCCATGTAT
>JAPLDV010000341.1 GCA_026391235.1 Bacteroidia bacterium
TATATAAAACCCGAACAGATGATTCTAAAAAAATCCGTAGTCCCCCCTTCCGAAACTTAAGAAAATGTTATACTTGCATATCAGGTAGTTAAGGATTCAAGGCTGCAATGTGGGTTAAAATCGAAGTTTACCGGAACACAAAAATTTGAGAATATATTCGAGGACCTGGCGCTTTTTACGAATGCCAGGTTTTTTTCCGGTCAAACGATTAACACTGACAGATATAAACCACGAATTCGTCCGGACAACCCATATCCGAGTCCATTAATGACTGAAGATCAATATAACAAATCGGAATATTCCTACTACCAATCGTACGATAATGTCAGGGTAAAAATGTGCAAGGATAAAGTTCCGGTTCCCTATTCATGGCTGTTTGGGGCTGACTCAACCCGCGGCAGGCCCTACCTTGATTATGAATGTGTAGAAAGTATTGCAGCTGCTCTCTATCCGAATATTGCTGAAGCCGGTGCAAATGCAATCAGACTTTTTGTTCCATCTCTCAAAATGGAAATAACCGAAGCTAAGTTAGACAGCGGCGGAATTGTAAGAGGAAAAGTTTCTTATACAATACCATCATTCGACGATGAATACTCCGGCCTTTTTGATCTGGATAATGTTTATAATGGCCCGGTTAGTCTGTTTATAAATAATACAGATACCAAGATTAAAGTTAACGCGAAGAAAAACTATTTTGAATTCAGGCTGGACGGGAAAATACAAAACTTAAAAAAGGAAGATGTCGCGGTTGCAAAACTGGATTTGGGTGGAATCGTTCTTAAATCCGATGAAAAAATGTTTGCCACTTCAGATATTCTGAAATTTATCCAGTTGAAAAAATATTTCAGTATACAGTTTGATATAATTGCCACTTTTTCAGATGGAACAACCACTTGCATTTTTGAAGGAGATGGTTGCCAGGGATTTAGAAGCAATAATTTTGATTATTTCGGGAATCAGTATCTCCCAATCTATTGGAACGGGGGGGAATTTTCGATTTCACGGAATTACTCAAATCCACCGGAATACGGAGCATTCAGCTATAATTATACCATAACCGGTACTTTCCAGGATGACGGAACCATTGTTAATCTTGCCTACGATTATAAGGATACCAGCGGTTGGGAGTATTCATTTAAGGTGGAGGGAGTCAAGGTTACCAGTATCTTTCGGGATGAAAATAATCCGGATCTGGGAAATGTCACCCTGTATATGAATCAGTATAATCCATCAGCCAACGGAGTTTTGAAAGAAATAAAAGCCAAAGAACCTGTTTATGGAACTGCAATTTCATTTAAGGAGAATTCTTTCGAAATGACACTCTATTTTGCTGATGAAGAGTAGAAATGAAAGGAGGATTTAAAACATAAATGAGGAGCTTCAAAAAATCCGACATTCGGCACAGTTGGACTTTTAATATGTAAAACAGTTTATAGATTTATACTCTCAAATCAAATTAGTATGAAAAAAACATTACTCCTGTTAATCCTTGCATTATCGATCAATGCTTATGCACATCCCCAACGACCTACTTCTCCCCTGAAGCATCAAAGGCCAAATCCTGTAGAAAACTCTTTGGAAAATATTCGGGACCGGAAGGATAAAGAAGGACCGAAAGCACCCAAATTCTTTTCCGAACGGAATCTGCAACATGATTCCAAACATAAAACATTTAAGCAAAGTTCATTGATCCAAATATACGATAGTCTATATGGGTATAAATGGGATACAATCAGCATTGGATGGAAGCTCGGATATAAATACATTAACATTCTCTATGATGCCAATGATAATTTAACAAGCTATACTGACCAAAGCTGGACCGGAAGTAATTGGGAGAATTATGAGAAATACATCGACACCTACGATGCCAACAATAATAATACCAGTGAATTATACCTGGGCTGGAACGGCAGCGCATGGGAGAATGGGGAACTTTACACCTATACCTACGATGCGAACAATAATCAGACAAGTTACCTGGATCAAAGCTGGAACGGCAGCGCATGGGAGAATATCTATCAATACATCTATACCTATGATGCGAACAATAATCAGACAAGTACCCTGAGTCAATACTGGAACGGCAGCGCATGGGAGAATAACTATCAATACATCTATACCTTCAATGTTAACAATAATTTGACCAGAGGTTTACACCAATCGTGGAACGGCAGCGCATGGGAGAATAATGGGCAAGATATCTATACCTACGATGCCAAAAATAATTTGACAAGAGATTTATACCAATGGTGGAACGGCAGCACCTGGGAGGATAATTGGCAAGACATCTATACCTACGATGCCAACAATAATCAGACAAGAGATTTACACCAATGGTGGACCGACAGCACCTGGAGTAATAACATGCAATACCTCTATACCTATGATTCCAACAATAAAAAAACAAGTTGGTTATACCAAAACTGGACCGGCAGCGCATGGGAGAATTACTGGCAATTCCTATATACTTACGATGCCAACAATAATCAGACAAG
>JAPLDV010000562.1 GCA_026391235.1 Bacteroidia bacterium
ATACCATGAACTGATGATAAACGGGCACGGACCGTAATGCTTCATGTAAAAATCCTTTTGAAAACTCCGCGTGAAGTACATCCAGAAAGCGGAACAGGGCCATTCATCTATGGTTTCCCACGGCTTGGTCAGCTCATGAAATCCGATGCTGGTGAGGTTCAATCCAGAGTAGCCGCCTTCACCAAAGTATGGACGAAGCCCCCGGTCGAGGAACGGATTGAGCAGGGAATCCCAGTCCGACCGTCCCGGAAGTTTCCATCCCGGCGGACAAAGGCCCCGGATTCCGGTGGTATCATAATCAATCACTTCATCCCAGTGGTAATAGGTATAATATCCTCCTGAAGGACCTTTCAGGGTTGGATCATTCTGATAGCAATACTTTTCATAAATACCGTTATCTCCTGACATCTGAGTGTCGCGGATCATGATCCCGAAATTGAGATTCTCGGCCATCCACCAGGTACCTCCAATTCTGACCATCCGGTAGGATTGTCCATCCCGGGGATCAACAAATTGGGAAGTATCGGGGTTGATACCATAAGTCTCTACTGTGGCTGTTGCCTGATCAGACAGTCCATGCCGGTCCCTGACCTCCATACGCAGTTGGTGTATTCCGGGAACAGGAAAATGCTGAATCAGATAAGGATAGGAGGAAAATTCCGTATCCCAGATGCTGTCATTGTCCAGGTCCCACCGGAATTCCAGGAACTGTAGAATATCCTCGGCATCAATGCTGCTTCTACCGTCAAGAACGAATGACATTGTAGATTCGCCAGTCGGGGGTGATATCCGGAAATAGGCTTTTGGCGGGGTGTTATCAGGATCTGGTCTGAGCCCCGACGGTTCGCAAGCAACAATCAATGAAACCAGGATGCCCGGTAGGAATTTAGAAATCCGGATAAACATTTTAGCAGATATTAAATACGGGGGGCAGTCAAAGATAGGCAAAAAAGACGGAAGACGAAAGACGGAAGACGTAAAGAACAGTGAGAGAGTAAAGAACGTGAGTAAACGAATTTAAGCGGTGGGCCCCTTATTACAGATTTCTGATCATCAAGATTTGGCCTAAAGGCCATAACCATTTGCTAATCATCGCCAGCCCCCGGCTGAAGCCGGGGGCAATATAAATTTGGGCACGCTGGTCATGGCAACACCCGGGGCATTTTTACACAGCCTCTTAACGTCCTCACTCCCTCACGTCCTCACAAAATTCTCCACGATACCTGCACCTTCCCGCTCAGCCCTCCCTGATTGCCATCGCTCAGATGTTTCACATCGGAATAGGCAGTTTGGCTGATCTTGATCTCTAAATCGATGTTTTTCAATAGTTTCCATCGCAACGTGCCGAACCAGCGGGTGCCCGAGCCGGAGAGTACCGGTGCCGAAAAACCATACAAAACATCGGGTTCATAGGCATATAACGGATCGGTGCCGGTTTCTACGGTAAAAACCCTGAATCCGCCGGTAATTCGGAGCCTTTTTTCGGCTAAAGCCAGGCTAAGTGAACAATCAGCGGTGGTTCCTTTAGTCAGGATGGTTCCGAAACCCTGTAACTGTTGCCGGATACCTGCCCTCAAACGGAGGGTCCCGGATTGTTTAGGATCGGAATCAAAAGCCAATTTCAAGATTAGTTTCTGAGGTACGGCATCTGCAGATTCCTGAAAATCCAGCTGTAACGATGCTGCTGTCGTCCATTGATCTTTTGATATGTACTTCAATTGCTGAGATATCCTGGTTGAGGCATTACCAAAATGGGCATTTGATCCGGGCCATTGTGCCAGATCCACTTCTACCGATCCGAGCCATTCGAATGACCGGATCGGAGCATATCTGCCTGAAGCGATCACGCGCTGGCCCTCTTTCGTGAGCCCCGTACCGGATTGGAACAATGAATAGGTCACGGGGTAGCCTGGCGAGCAACCGGTATACTTCACGGCAGCCGAAAATCCATGGGCCTCGAACCACCTGATGCCGGTGATCCAGCCATAACCTCCGTTTGGACTCCATCCGAATTCTCCGAACAGTATCCCGAACGGAACCCGTGTCTGTCCCCACATACCGATCCGGCTATACCGGCCTGAATCCGGCTGCCAGGCAGCGGTCCAGCCTTCCTTGACTACAGGCGGGAACTGGTTTATTACCTGTATTCCCGAAAATCCGAGCGCTGAATTGGTAAAACTTCTGTTCCAGCCGATTCCGGCTACCTCCTCATTGATCAGATCTTTAGCGGAGCCATAAACCATCAGTTCCGATCTGCCAATTTGCATACTTCCTGCCAGTCCCCTGAAAAACCTGCCTTCCGCAGCACCCGAGTGCAAACGTATACCTTTACCTGGCCTGTGCAATGATCCCGGGTTTCCAAGCGAAACTGAAAAAACCGGACTCGATCCTGCCACTGCCCCAAAACCCGAATTCACCTGGAAATCACCGATAATAATCTCCCGGAAAAACATTCCGGGCCTTATGAGAATACCTGTACTCAGATTCTCGGGTACTCCTTTATCCGGCGGGGCCAGACAGGTATCACCGACATTCCGGCTCATTTGAAACCGGAACTCCCAGCGTTGCGGTTCACTGATTTTTATCCGGTACTTCATCGAAACAGGTGTAATCAGATCCCCGGAATCAGAGCTCCAATCAAACAATGAAGCATTTACCGGAACATTAACTGTAAACAAATGGGTTCTTACCGGTTGATTTTCCGGCACCCCGGCAAACGAACTATCCATATCCAGCAGCCAGTCCATCGCAATATCCGGATGCAGGCTCACCCCCTCCCACTCGCCCATTTCCAACCACTCGGCCAGAACGGAATCCGGATCAGCCTCACTCAAAACCTGAGCATGGGCAGCACCGCAGCATAACCAAAGGAAAATGATCAGTATGACTTTATTCATTTGGAGGTTTATCGCCGGTAGCGTTTGATTCCGTTTTTAAGCATCACAACATTGAAATTTATCAACAATCCAATCTCTTTCCTGGAAAACTTCATATAGGTAAGGATCTGGGCCTAATGAACCGGATTCAGACCCTCAACAGATTTAATTTCAATCACAATAAGATCATTTACAAGGAGATCTATCCTATAACCGCATTCAAGTTTGATATCCTTATAAATCACCGGCACCGGTTTCTGTCTATCCACAAACAGTCCCGACATTCTTAATTCAAACGCAAGGCATTCCTCATAAGCCGACTCCGGCAACCCTGGCCCCAATGCCCGATGCACCTCGATTGCGCAGCCAATTGATATCCCCGTCAGGCTATTAATCTCCATAATTATCTCTCTATTTCTCTGTGTAACTCTGTGGATCTCTGTGTAACTCTATGTAATTTCTTCTACCTCCCCCCTCACCTACTCCCGACCTCCATTATCGGTGTAACACCCATCCCATTCCGTTGCTCCAGCCATCCTTTGAATACATAACCTCTTAACTGATAACTGATTCCGAATGATATTCCAAAAGGTAATACATCAAAAAGCCCAATGAGTCCGATTTGGTCATATACATTCACCCGGATTCCGGCCGTTACCGGTCCGAACTGGCACCGGCTTACACGGAATCCGGTGGCCAGTCCGATCAACCGGCCAGGCTCATGGAACAATAAGAATTGCATGGCCGGATCACCTCGGGCAATAGCAGTTGCAGGTATTATCCAGCCGGGGAAATCATATATACTAACTTGCAGCATAATGGTTTGGTTCATCGACCAGGTTGCCAGGATGTTTCCACCCAGCCGGAAAACCGGTGGCCGGTCCTTCAGATCAATCAGGGAAAACCTGAGCTGGAGCATTCCGCTGATCTTTTTGAACTGCCGGTAATGTGACAGGTAAAGATGATACCAGGAGAATCCGGGAATGCCATCGCGGCAAACCAGGGCTGCCGATTGCCCCGTCGAGGTAGTATAATCGACCGATAACCCTGTTGCATTCCAGTTGGAGACACAATAATACTGTTTTGAGAAAACCGACCAGCCGATGCCTTGGTCAGCAGTAGCAGCAGCAGGCCAAACGGTGGTTCCAATGGCAGTGGCCACCGGGTCCTGTGCAATCAGGCAAACCGGTACCAGAAATCCTATCAGGATTGAAAAACAAATCAGGCGCATTATTCCGTTTTACCGGATATAGATGCGCCTGATCCATTGAAATGGAAAATATTCCGGAACTAATTTGTTTTAAACTTAAATGAAACCTCTTTCAGCGTTTCGTTGGCCTTAACCACTTTTTTGGCCAAACCTGCCTTAAAGTTCACCAATTTGGCCTGCAGTGCTGCATCTCCGGTGGCAAGCATCTGAACAGCAAGTATTCCGGCATTGCGTGCTCCATCAAGGGCCACCGTAGCAACAGGAATTCCTGACGGCATCTGGAGAATCGACAGAATCGAATCCCAGCCATCGATCGAATTGGATGATTTAATCGGAACCCCTATTACGGGGCAGATGGTCATCGCCGCAACCACTCCGGGGAGATGCGCTGCACCGCCAGCGCCGGCAATGATCACCCGGACACCCCGGTCGAAGGCTCCTTTGGCAAAATCAGCCACAAGGTCTGGAGTGCGGTGGGCTGATAATGCATGAATTTCAAATGGAATTTCAAACTCATCAAACAGTTTGGCGGCCTCTTCCATAACTGGCAAATCAGAGGTGCTGCCCATGATGATACTGACTATTGGATTCATTCATTCAGGATTAATGATTACCTTCGCAAGGTAGGAAAAACAGTCAATTCATAAACAATGGATACCCTTAAAGTTCTCGACAAAACCTTTGTAAGCTTCATACCGCATCTGCGGATACAAGAAACAATTGCGCGAATGGCAGCGGATCTTGATCGCGACATGAATGGGAAAGACCCACTTTTTCTGGCAGTACTCAACGGGTCGTTTGTTTTTGCCGGCGATATTTTCAAGCAGATAAAAATGCCCTGCCGGATATCATTTGTTAAATTGGCATCCTACATCGGGACCGGCTCATCGGAGAAGGTTGATCAGCTCATCGGTCTTCAGGAGGTCATTACGGGCAAGCATGTTGTCATCCTCGAAGACATTATCGATACAGGGCTGACTGTCAGTAAGTTGCTTGAACACCTGCGTACCATGCAACCGGCTTCCATCCGTATCGCATCACTCTTGTTCAAGCCGGGTGCCTTCAAATCAAACTTCAAAATCGATTACCTTGGCATTGAAGTTCCAAATAATTTTGTTATAGGCTATGGCCTTGATTATAATGGATATGGAAGAAACAGCAAAGATATATACACCTTATAACACACTCCCCTTCCTGCCACCTCCTTCCTAGAGGAGGGGGTTGGGGGGAGGTCAAACACACAATTATGATCCATTTAATCCTTTTCGGTCCTCCGGGTGCAGGTAAAGGCACTCAGGCACATGCTCTTGTCGAACATTTTAATTTCATGCACCTTTCCACCGGTGATCTGCTCCGGGCAGAGATTGCATCCAAAACTGAACTTGGTATCGAAGCCAAACGGTTTATCGATGCCGGCGAACTCGTTCCTGATGAAACGGTGATCGGGATGATCAGGATCCTTCTCAACCGGATTGGCGGAGTTCCGGGGGTTATCTATGACGGGTTTCCCCGTACAGTGGCCCAGGCCATAGAATTGGATAAAATGTTAACGTCGCGCAAAGAAGGAATCACTGCATTACTTTCGCTGGAAGTTTCTTATGATGAACTAGTTAAACGGCTTCTCCTCAGAGGTGAATCTTCCGGCCGCACTGACGATGCTGATATCGCCACCATCGAAAACCGTATTTCGGTTTATGAGGCAAAAACCCAACCGTTGATCGATTATTACACACAGCTCGGGAAATACCATCCAATCGCCGGTACAGGCACTATCGAAGAGATCGCCAAACGCCTGATTCAGGAGGTTGAAAAGCTGTAACGAATAAGGTTGTTGGTTGTCGGGTGTCGGGTTTCAGGTATCGGGTTTCAGGTATCGGGAGACAAACAACAAATAACAAAAAACAAAAATCAAATAAAACTCAAACAACAAAAATCAAAATACAAACCCTCGACCCACAACCTGATACCTGAAACCCGATACCTGATACCTGATACCCGACACCTGATACCTGATACCTGATACCCGATAACCAACAACCTTTTATCCCGCCAAATCTCCAACCCTACCAAGAATGTCTACGGTAAGTTTTATTGATTATGTAAAGATCTTCACCCGTTCCGGCAGGGGCGGTGCAGGATCGGCCCACCTGAAACGGGTGAAATACAACCCGAAGGCCGGTCCCGATGGGGGTGACGGGGGCCGGGGAGGTCATGTGATCCTGCGTGCCAACCGCCAGTTGTGGACACTTTTGCATCTGAAATATAATCGTCATGTTTTCGCTAAAGATGGGACCGATGGAAGTAAGGACCAAAAAACCGGTGCCCAGGGCGATGATGTCTATATTGATGTACCCCTTGGTACCATTGCCCGCGACGGAGAAACCGATGAGTTCCTGATGGAAATCACCGAAGCCGGTGATGAGAAAATACTGGTCAGAGGAGGCCGCGGCGGTCTGGGTAATGTCAACTTCAAATCGGCAACTAACCAGACTCCCCGCTATGCACAACCGGGCGAGCCCCGCATTGAGGGATCAATCATTCTGGAACTCAAGATTCTGGCAGATGTTGGCCTCGTGGGGTTCCCGAACGCCGGTAAATCCACCCTCCTGTCGGTGGTCACTGCTGCCAAACCGAAGATCGGAGAATATGCCTTTACCACGCTCACACCAAACCTGGGCATCGTGGAATATCGCGACAACTTGTCTTTTGTTATGGCAGATATCCCGGGAATCATCGAAGGTGCGCATGAGGGTAAAGGATTGGGCTTAAGATTCCTGCGTCATATCGAACGAAACCCTGTTCTCCTTTTTATTGTTCCTTCCGATAGTAAAAATATCCGGGAGGAATTTAATATTCTGGTCAATGAACTCGAGCAATACAATCCTGAATTACTTGATAAAAAGCGAGTTCTGGGGATTTCCAAATCGGATATGCTGGATAAGGAACTTATGCAGGAAATCCGCACAGATCTCCCGGATGTTCCTTATGTTTTCTTTTCATCACTCACGCACACTAATCTTGATAAACTTAAAGACCTGGTATGGAAGGTTCTCCATAACGATTAGCACATGATCGAAAAACTGATTAGTCTGGATAAAAAGATATTCCTGGCACTGAACCATTTTGCGGCACCAGGTTTGGATCCCGTCATGAGATTCCTCAGCGGGCCGGTTCCCTGGCTTATTTTTCTCATCGCTTTTCTGATCATCTTATGGAAGAAACCCTGGCTTCAGTATCGAAAACGTTACCTGATCATGCTCGGCAGCATGATTCTGGCGTATGTAATCAGTGAACAATCATCTGTTCATTTATTTAAGGAGGTATTCCTGCGGCTCCGCCCATGCCACGAGCCTTCATTAGCCGGACAGGTGCGCCTGGTTGCCAATCATTGCGGCGGGCAATTCGGCTTCGTTTCAACCCATGCTGCAAACTCTTTTAACCTTGCTCTTCTGTCGGCACTCCTGATACATCGCAGATGGTTCACTATCAGTGTGTTTGCCTGGGCGGTCGTGGTCAGCTACAGCCGCATCTATCTCGGGGTCCACTATCCTGGCGATATCCTCGGCGGAATGGTCCTGGGGTTGCTCATCGGAACTGCTTCCTTCGGAGTTGCCCGCAAATTATTGAGCCGTGAACAGCGTAAAGATGGTTAAGACTGTTAAGAAAGACAGAGCACCAATTGGCACATTGGCACATTGGCACATTGGCACATTAGCACATTAGCACATTAGCATATTAGCATATTAGCATATTAGCATATTAGCATATTAAGAAAATGAGCCAAATCAGATCACTTCGGGTAACCACTTTCCCAAAAGACGAAGATTCCGAATCCTTTACAAGTCAGATCGTTCATTACGACCGGGCAGGAAATGAGATTGCCCGGTACGATTACCACGGTCGTGATGAGTTTGAATCCAAAGTCGAAACCAAATTCAACGAAAAAAATCACGTGATTGAAGTGACCACTTACCTGGATGAGCATGAAATTGCCGAACGAAAGGTATATATCCGAAATAATGATGGTCAGGTCGAACAAGTGAATATCGAGTTTACCGATGGGTCGGTTTCGGTTCAAACGATCGTAAGGGATATCGAAAACAATACCGAGAATTGGGTCGAAAGGGACGAGGATGATGAATTGGAATCCCGCGAGTTCCTGAAATTCAATGCAGAAGGAAAGCTTATCCTGCGGGAATTGTATGATTTCAATGATAAGCTCACTGAAGCCTTTGAATATGAATACAATCCGGATGGAGGAATGTCGATTCGCAGGCATCTGGATGAACGTTACAAATTGATACTGGAAACAGAATTCAAATACTCTGAAACCGGATTGCTTCTTTTACGGGTCAGCCGCAACCGGCGTGGGGATCTGTCCGATTTTCTGAAAATCGAATACAATGAAAACGGACAGGTTATCCGCCAATCATTTTCAGGCAAATATACTTTCGTTTATGAATATGATGATCAAGGCAATGCAGTGGTGGAAGAGGAATATACCGGAGATACGATGGATAACCGCATCACATCTGAATACAACTCAAATAACAGGATCATTCTTGAAGATCAGTTAAAATTCATCAAAAGCTTTGAATATGAGTATTATGATTAGCAGTGGCTGTCAT
This sequence comes from Bacteroidia bacterium, assembly GCA_026391235.1. Next base: position 8,715 of record JAPLDV010000562.1, read on the forward strand.
GAATCTGAATGAACTAAATAAAATAACTGATCCTCTGAACCTTACGGAATTAATGCCCGTGCTGTTCCTGGGTCATGGCAGTCCGATGAATGCCATCGAAGACAATGAGTTTTCAAAAGGTTGGAAGGAGATCGGGAGACCTTTACCAAGACCCAGTGCAATCTTATGTATATCTGCTCATTGGGAAACCAGAGGAACCTTGGTAACTGTTATGGAGAAGCCTGCGACGATACATGATTTTGGGGGATTCCCTCAGGAATTGTTCAATGTTCAATATCCTGCACCCGGTAGTCCGCAGCTTGCCCGCCAGGTGAAAAGTTCTGTAGCGAAGGCCGATGTCGGGCTGGATGAAAAATGGGGCCTCGATCATGGCGCCTGGAGCATTCTTAACCATCTATATCCAAAAGCGGATATACCTGTTGTACAATTGAGCCTTGATTATACGCAGACTCCTCAGTATCATTATGATCTGGCCAGGGAATTGTCAGGTTTGCGTAACAGGAGCATTCTGATCATCGGAAGCGGCAATATGGTTCACAACTTGCGGATGGTGGCCTGGGATAAGATCCGGGAACCCGAATTCGGTTTCGACTGGGCCATTGATGCCAGCGAAAAGATGAAGCAGTTCATTCTGTCCGGCGATCATAAATCATTGATCAACTATCAGTCGCAGGGCAAATTTTTTAACCTGGCCATCCCCACCCCGGATCATTACCTGCCACTTCTCTATGCTCTTGCACTTCAGGAAAAGGACGAAACACTATCACTATTCAATGACAAAGCGGTTATGGGGTCGTTAACGATGACATCGGTGAAGATAGGCTAGCCTGTATTTTGAAGGAAGAATTTAGCTCCCAATCCTATCCCCTCCGGAATCTCCACCGAGCCTCCCGGGCCATATCTGATCCCACCGGTAACCGGGTCCTCTTCCAGCATGAGCGGGGTATCGAAATCACACCAGTAAACGCAACCGGATGACAATGCCAGATGAGCGGAGGCGGTGAATCCAAGTCTTGATTCAATAAAGCCGCCGATTTGAACTTTCATACCTGATTTTTCGGCTATCCGGATCATTTTCTTTGCATTAAACATACCTCCTGATTTCCCCAACTTGATATTCACATAATCGCAGGCATCTAAACTGATCAGCCTTTCGAG
>JAPLDV010000727.1 GCA_026391235.1 Bacteroidia bacterium
TTCATCATATTCCTGGCGGATCTTATCCCTTTCGAGCCCTGTTAATCTTTGCAGACGAAGTTCAAGAATGGCTTTTGCCTGTAGTTCAGATAATCCAAAGCTTTCCATGAGTCCGGTTTTTGCTTCATCGGGATTCTTCGAATTACGAATCAGGGTGATAACGGCATCCAGATGATCAAGAGCTATCAGTAATCCTTCGAGGATATGTGCTTTCTTTTCTGCCTGATCCAGGTCGTACCGTGTACGGCGAATAACAACTTCATGGCGGTGACTGATGAAATTATCGATCATATCGCGCAAATTCAGCATCCTGGGGCGGCCATGAACGAGGGCAATGTTATTGACAGAGAAGGAGGTTTGAAGAGCGGTATATTTATAAAGATTATTTAAAACGACATTTGCAATCGCCTCTTTTTTAAGATCATAAACGATTCGCATACCATTCCGGTCCGATTCGTCATTGACATTTGAGATCCCTTCAATCTTTTTATCGTTGATCAATTCGGCTGTTTTCATGATCATCTCAGCCTTATTAACCATATAAGGTATTTCCGTTATAATGATTCGTTCGCGTCCATTGGGCAAAGTTTCAATCACTGCTTTTCCTCTTACAACGATCCTACCCCTACCGGTTTCGAAAGCATCTTTAACTCCCTGATATCCATAGATAATACCACCGGTTGGAAAGTCAGGCGCCTTGATATGCTTAAGTAGCCCCTCGATGGTTATCTCCGGATTTTCGATAACGGCGATAATTGCGTTAACTGATTCCGTGAGGTTATGCGGCGGCATGTTGGTGGCCATACCAACTGCAATACCGGAAGACCCGTTTACTAAAAGATTAGGTATTCGGGTGGGTAATACGGTAGGTTCTTCCAGAGTATCGTCGAAATTCAGCTGAAAGTCGACCGTATTTTTTTCCAGATCGGCCATTGTTTCTTCAGCTACCTTATGGAGCCTGGCTTCTGTATACCTCATCGCGGCAGGGCTATCACCGTCGACCGATCCAAAGTTTCCCTGACCTTCGATCAACGGATAACGCATCGACCATTCCTGAGCCATGCGAACCATTGCCATATAAACACTGCTATCTCCGTGAGGATGAAATTTACCAAGAACCTCCCCGACAATACGGGCAGATTTTTTATAGGGTCGGTTGGCACCCACACCCAACTCATTCATACCGAAAAGTACCCTGCGATGTACCGGCTTTAAACCGTCGCGAACATCGGGCAATGCCCTTGCAACAATAACCGACATCGAATAATCGATGTAGGAAGACTTCATCTCCTCATCGATATTGATCCGGACAATTCTTTCGCCTGTTAGCATAAACAATTAATAATAAACAACATACAGTATTTGAGTCAAATGATCAAAGAAGTACAAAAATACCACTTTTTTCTTCTCCGGAGCATACAATATCCATATATTTCCAACGCTATTGTTGTTGATAATTGGCGCAGTATTTGTTTCCTATTACCCTCAGAAATTAGTAGATTTAGTTTTTAATGAAAACGCCTGTATATAAGTGATTAAGCAAACATTCAAAGCAGTGGAAGAATTTGTGTTTGACAGAATGACAGTCATTATATGGCAGGATAACAATGGATAAAGGAACATTTTTATGGATTCAAATTTCCCGAAACAGATTCATGACGTATTGGTATTCAGCCAGGAGGAAGCCATTCGTTTGGGTAATGACCAGATTGGGCCGGAACACTTTTTTTTAGGAATTCTTCGGGAAGGTGAGAGTGACGCCATCGATGTTATGGTTAACCTGGGAGCTGACCTTCCAAAGGCAAAGCAGTTGATCGAGCAACGGATCAGGATTCCTCATCCTGATAAGAATTTAAATCAAAAGGAACTTCCATTATTAAAGCCGGCAGAACGGATTTTAAAACTGGCCTATTTTGAGGCCCGTGATGTTCAGCCTCAGAAAGTCAGCACTGTTCACCTGCTGCTGGCGATATTAAAAGATGACACCTGCATGGTCACTCAGATTCTTGAGGATATGAGCATTAACTATAGCGCTGTTAAGCGGCAGTTGCAGAGTGATTTGCCATCATCAAAAGCTGATTATCACGATGAAGATGATGAATCAGGAGGTCCGGCAGAGCCCGCAAAAGGGCAGCCCCGGTCCTCGAAACCGGCATCCGATACACCGGTTCTCGACAATTTTGGTATTGATATAACCCGTGCAGCTGAGGAAGGCCGCCTCGACCCCATTGTCGGACGCGAGAACGAAATACAGCGGATAGCACAGATTTTAAGTCGCCGGAAAAAGAATAACCCTGTATTAATCGGTGAACCGGGCGTAGGGAAATCAGCAATCGCTGAAGGTCTGGCTTTAAGGATTGTGGAAAGAAAAGTTTCACGTGTTCTTTTCGGGAAGCGTGTGGTTGCGCTTGATATGGCATCAATAGTGGCCGGTACAAAATACCGTGGTCAATTTGAAGAAAGGATGAAAGCCATTTTGAACGAACTGGCCAAAACCAGCAATGTGATCCTCTTTATCGATGAAATTCATACGATTGTTGGAGCAGGAGGAGCCACTGGTTCACTGGATGCGGCAAATATGCTGAAACCGGCTCTGGCACGCGGCGACATCCAGTGCATCGGGGCAACAACCCTGAATGAATACCGTCAGCATATTGAAAAGGACGGTGCCCTGGAAAGAAGGTTTCAGAAAGTCCTGGTTGAGGCCACTTCTCCCGAGGAGACCCTTCAGATCTTGCATAATATTAAAGAGAGGTACGAAGACCATCATCATGTTACTTATACCGACAAAGCTTTAAAAGCCTGTGTTTACCTGACTCAGCGCTACATCAGCGACAGGCACCTGCCGGATAAGGCAATTGATGCCCTTGATGAAACAGGATCCCGTGTACACATCTCTAACATATCGGTCCCTGAACGTATCATTAAACTTGAAGCTGAGATTGAAGAAACCAGGAAGACTAAAATTGAAGCAGTTAAGAATCAGGACTTTGAAAAGGCCGCCAGGCATCGCGATCGCGAAAAGCAGCTGATGGTGGAACTCGAGCGTGAGAAAGATATCTGGGAAAAGCAATTAATGGATAACCGCCAGATTGTAGATGAAGGCAATGTAGAAGAGGTAGTTGCTATGATGACCGGAGTCCCGGTACAGCGGATTGCTCAGGCTGAAGGTGCCAGGCTTATGAATCTGCAATTGGAATTACAGCAAAAAGTAATTGGCCAGGATGAAGCTATTCATAAAATCGTTAAGTCCATACAACGGAACCGGGCCGGACTGAAAGATCCCAACAAACCGATCGGAAGTTTTGTTTTCCTGGGCCCCACCGGTGTT
>JAPLDV010000539.1 GCA_026391235.1 Bacteroidia bacterium
GATGATTTATCGCTTACCATTGACGAAACCAGCGGCGTTCTTGATTTTGATCTTGCAATGAATGTTGCAACTTATTTCAGGTTGAACAAGAAAGAGGCAGGCACAATCCTCTCAGCGGTTAAGAAGACCGTGAGCAATTGGGTGAAAGTTGCCAGACAAACCGGAATATCACGCAATGAAATTGAAATGATGCGTTCGGCGTTCAGGTATTAATCTTTCATATTCCAGGTGAGGGTTTGCTGATTACGGGGCTGCACTATATTAAGGGCACAGGCCAGCGCACTTCTGGCAGTTCATATTTTAAATCCGGCTTGCCGGAAACCGACCTGATGACATACGCACCCATCAGAAAATATGTCTGATCATCATCATAAGAGGAACAGCAATAATGCCGACCCAAGTCCCATGGCTGCAGAGTTGAGAATTACTATGACGCGGAAAAAGATTCCCCCAAGACGATGGAACACAAAATATTCCGCCGAGGGACCCGCGATGATTTGGAAGTGAGGAAATGTTTTTAATCCCGCGAACACTAAGATCTCTTTGGCTAAATCATTCGCAAGCAATGATTTGCCCGTCGAGAACCTATCGAATGAAAGTCTTAAAGAAATGTCGTTCCCCCCGCTTTCTTACTTTTATAGGTTTATCCTGCACACCATCCCCTGACAAAGGTTCCCAATTATTTTGTTGTCCGGGATGGTTTATAAAAACATGGCATCCAACTCGTAAATCCAAATATTCATTGGGTTAAATTCCGGTTTGCCTTACATAATGCCTTAAAGTGTTTATTGGACTTAGCATCCCGGAATAAAAGGTTTTAGAATCTAAACCTGGATGACTTAATGAATATGGCAAAAATCATGAGGACAATCCTTAATGAATTTGCACCGGAACCGTGAGCAGGCATTTACATGAAGGCTTTCGACTGAAAGATACGCCCAGGTACCTGAGGACTTTCATACTTGCCCTTGTTTTCACAATTGCCACCTTCGCGCTGCAACCGGATGAGCGGGGAACAGCCCCGTCGATAAATATGCCCTTGATTAAATACCTGTTGAAAGGATATTAATCTCAAGCATATACACAGGAATATCTACCTTTGCCGGCTGAATGACCGGTATGAAAACTCTTAAAGCATCATCCAACGACACTCTTTCGCTGACCGGGATGATCATTACGCTGGGGATTGTTTTCGGTGACCTGGGCACCTCCCCCCTTTATGTCATGAAAGCGATCACCGGCAGTTCCGGCGGGCATATCGACCAGGATTTCATTCTCGGCGCCCTGTCCTGCCTGATCTGGACTTTAACTCTTCAGACAACCATAAAATATGTGCTGATCATCATGCGGGCCGATAATCACGGTGAAGGCGGTATCATGGCCCTGTATGCCCTTGTCAGGAAGAGGAAAAAGAGCCTGTACGTTATAGCCGCACTGGGAGCCAGCGCCTTGCTCGCGGATGGGGTGATCACCCCCGCAATCACTGTGGTGTCGGCGGTTGAGGGATTACAGCTGAATTTTCCCACCCTGTCAGTAGTACCTATTGCTGTCGGGATTATTACCGCCTTGTTCCTGGTTCAAAAACTGGGGACCGCCGCGATTGGAAAGTCTTTCGGACCGATCATGCTGGTCTGGTTCCTGACCCTGGCAGCTCTCGGATTACCCTACCTGATTCAAATGCCGGTTGTTTTTAAGGCCTTCAATCCGGTATATGCCATCAAGCTCTTATTGCTGCACCCCGGAGGATTTTTCCTGCTTGGGGCAGTATTCCTGGTGACAACCGGTGCAGAGGCCCTCTACTCTGATCTCGGGCATTGCGGTTATAAGAATATCCGGCTCAGTTGGATTTTTGTCAAAGTAACACTGATCATCAATTATATGGGACAGTCAGCCTGGCTGCTGATGCAGGGTGCAAACCCGGGAGAACTGGTCAATCCGTTTTTCGCGATCATGCCCACGTGGTTCCTTCCGGCCGGGGTTCTGATATCCACCGCCGCGGCCATCATTGCCAGCCAGGCATTGATCAGCGGATCATTTACCATTATCAGCGAGGCAATCCCCCTGAATCTGTGGCCAAAGCTCAAAATCAAATATCCGACTCAAATAAAGGGGCAGCTGTACATCTCCTCTGTAAACTGGATGCTGTTTATCGCCTGTGTGGGGGTGGTGCTGATGTTCCGCACCTCATCCAATATGGAAGCAGCCTATGGTTTGGCCATTAGCATCACTATGCTGATAACCACCTTGCTCATGACGGAATTCCTGAAGGTCGTCCGGTTCAATCATTTTCTCGCCACTGTTTTCACTGTGACCTACCTGGCAATCGAGGCCACTTTCCTGCTAGCCAACATGCTGAAGTTCATTCATGGCGGCTGGTTTACGCTTCTGCTGGCAGGATGCCTTTTTTACGTGATGTTCATCTGGTACCGCGCCCGCCGGATCAAGAACGGCTTTACCCGATTCGTTACGCTGGCAGATTATTACGATCAGCTGGTCGACCTCAGCAAGGATACAACGGTTGCAAAATACGCCACCAACCTGGTCTATCTCACCAGGGCGAATAAAATCTCGGATGTTGAAGCCAAAATCATCTATTCCATTTTCAATAAGAGCCCAAAACGCGCCGATACCTATTGGTTAATGCATGTCGACATTACCGATGAACCTTATACAAGGGAGTATTCCGTTGATCACCTGATCCCCGGCGTACTGATTCGTATCGAATTCCGACTGGGTTTCAAGGTCCAGCCCATGATAAACCTGCTTTTCAATGAGGCGCTGGGGGAGATGTCATATACCCGTGAGATCGACCCGTTGTCGAAATATCCATCCCTTCGCAAGCATGAGATCGGAGCTGATTTCAGGTTTATCATTATTCACAGGATCCGGAATTTCGATTTTCGTTTTTCCGGTAGAGACCAGTTTGTGCTCGACAATTATACCATTCTTTCCGGGATGGCCCTGTCCAATGTCTCGGCCTATGGATTGGATTCCAGCAACGTCATGGTAGAGGAGGTCCCCCTGGTCATCGTGTCCTATGATGACCATTTGCTCAAGCGTACTTATCCCGATTAATTACCGGACAGGTATCTTACTGAAAAGAATTGGCTATTTCGCTCAAGAACTCATTAAGATCGAACATTCCTTTTTTAGAGAAGCCGGTTCTGACCACAACCAGTTGTTTTGAAGGGATGATGTAAATATATTGGCCGTCATGACCGCGGCAGCAAAACATGTCCCTTGGCACATCGGGGTAAAAAATCCCTGATTTGTTGATCCAGAAAAATGCCCCGTACTGCCCGTCGGATCCGCTGGCTTCAGTTGCGGAATAGTCAGTCCATCCTTCGGGAAGGATCTGCTCACCCAGCCAGTTTCCCCTGTTCAGATAGAGCAGTCCGAAACGGGCATAATCCCGCATAGAGGCATAAATGTAGGATGAACCGACAAAGGTGCCCGAAGCGTCAACTTCACAGATTGCACTTCTCATTCCTATTTTGTTGAACAGGGCAGTTCGGGGTAATGAATAGTATTCGCTGTCGTTTCCAATGGTTTGCCGTATGATCAGCGATACGATGTTTGATGATCCCGATGAATATACCCAGGCTGAACCGATCGGGGAGACAAGCTTCTTCTGCAAGGCAAAAGTTCCGAAATCGCCTTCTTTATGCAGCATGTTGTTGACATCCGACTGGTTGCCGTAATCTTCATTCCATTCGAGGCCGCTGTTCATGTGCATCAGGTTATTGATGGTGATGTTCTTGCGGTCATCATTCTTCCATTCTGCAAAACCAACAGGCTTGTTTATATCGATCTTTCCTTCCTTTACGAGGATGCCTGTCAGGGCATTTGTGAAACTCTTTGCCATCGACCAGCTGAGGAACCTGTTTTTGCTGCTCAGTCCGGTTTTGTATTTTTCAACTATCGGCTGGCCTTTATAAACAACCATCACGGCAAAAGTGCCTTTATGCGGTATGGTGTCGGCAAATGCTTTTGAAATGGCAGCATCCAGCTTGACCCTATTCACGCCCGCTGGAATGGAATCGGCCACCAGGTCGCCGGTGGGCCACGGAATGGTGTCAGGATTTTCAGGGACTATTTTCGCTTTCCGGTAAGGGCGGTTCAGCATTTCATCCTTTTTGAAATTGTTGACGAGTGAGCATCCGAAACCATCGATATAGACCGCTTTGGACCTGTGCCACAGGAAACTGCTCGTTACTTCCTTCTTTTGCAAATCAACCTTATTCTTATTGAATTTGATGAATGAGAAATTCAGGTCAGTTTTTTCAAGGGATTCCTGCGTGCGTCCAGCAACAAATATCCCGGAAGCAAGGTTTTTCGCAGAATACCCTGTTATGATCGGGATGATGGGGTTCATGTAAAAGAAACCACCTGCCAGTATCAAAACAACCACCAGGGAGATGCTGATCGTTATTCTTTTTGCAATCCTTCTTTTCATAGGTCTAATTTTAGGTTTACGGCAAAATATTAAATATCTCGGGATATCCAAAGCATAAAGTTATCAACTTTGTAAACTAAAAACAATTCCACATGAAAACGAAAAATCAGTATGCATGGCTGCGCTGGACAGCGCGAGTCATCGGAACAGTATTGGTGCTGTTTACACTTATCATGGCTGTCGGCGAAATGCTGGACGGATATCACCGCGCCGGAAAAATGTCACTCGATACAATTAACTGTCTGCAAATCATTACATTCATTTTTTGGTTCCTGGCATTGGCGGGACTGATCCTGGCCTGGTGGAAGGAGGGAGCCGGAGGATTTTTTTCGTTAATCTGCACCGTCATTTTTCTCATCCTGGTAAAAGTC
>JAPLDV010000862.1 GCA_026391235.1 Bacteroidia bacterium
GCTTCACCGCAATCCAGTTTCTGCCCTTTTGGATTAAAACCGCCTTTGATAACGAGGTGATCCCCCTGGTCATCAACTATTGCCCCCAATTGCCGGATGATTCCCATGGCCGCTGCAGCATCATCACTCCGTGACGGGTTACGGATAATCGATGTTCCTTTCGCAAGTAACGCCCCGGCCAACGCCCTCTGCGCATAACTTTTAGATGGCGGCGCAACCACCTCTCCTGATATCTTCGACCTCTGAACCGTTATCTGCATAATGGTAAAATCAATTCCCTGAAATTAACAATTCTCCCCTTCTTTACGTTCTTGTCATTCTTGTCGTTTTCCCGGGCGACCGCAAGTCGCCCCTACGCAACCTCACGTCCTCACGTCCTTAACGCCCTCACGCCCTCACGTTATTCTTCGTTCATGACCCTCGTCTGCGTATTGATCGACTCCTGGTGTATGGCCATGAATAATTTCCGTATAAATTCTTCTGAAAATCCTTTTGATTGGCCCACTGATAGGTATTTCGAAATGATCTGATCCCAACGTGCCGGCTGAAGGATGGTCACACCGTTTTCCTTTTTGCACTGTCCGATACCTTCAGCAACCTTCATTCGATCTTCCAGAATATTCATCAACTCCTGGTCGAGACGGTCGATCTCGCTCCTGAGTGCTTCAAGCTGGTGCATGAACCCATTGCTGCCAGGATCTGTGCAGCGGAGAATCAGGTGATCCAGCAGGTGACCAAGCTCCTCCGGAGTAATTTGCTGTTTGGCATCCGACCAGGCATTGTCAGGATCAGGGTGGGTTTCAATCATCAGGCCGTCAAAGTTCAGGTCCATAGCTTTTTGCGAAACTTCCTGCAACAAATTCCGGCGGCCGGAAATATGACTCGGATCACAAATCATCGGCAGATCAGGCCGTAATCGTTTTAATTCAATGGGAATCTGCCAGTTGGGAGCATTCCGGTAACGATTCTCCGAAAAGCTGGAGAATCCACGGTGCACAGCAGCAATCCTTGTAATTCCAACCTTTTGTAATCGCTCGATCGATCCGATCCACAAATCCACATCGGGATTTACCGGATTTTTTACAAAGATTGGAATATCCACCCCGGAGAGAGCATCAGCAATCTCCTGGATGGTAAACGGGTTGACAGTGGTCCGGGCTCCGATCCACAGAATATCCACCCCATATTTCAGGGCTTCGTATGCATGCTGTGCATTGGCTACTTCAGTTGTTGTGAGTAACCCGGTCTCCTCCTTAACCATTTTCAGCCATTTCAATCCTTTCACTCCAACACCTTCAAAAGAATTCGGACGGGTACGGGGTTTCCAGATACCGGCACGGAACACCTGCGTTCGGGTGGCTTTCAGCCGCCGTGCTGTTTCAAGAACCTGCTCCTCGGTTTCGGCCGAACAAGGCCCGGCAATGACCATAGGCCTCGTGGCATCGAGATTCCATCCGAAAAAGGGAGCTGTTGCTATTTTTGATTCCATGGGTTCAATTTTAATGTTTTTTGAATAATGTTAGCTTTTTTTATCAGTTCTCTTACTTTCTTCGTTTCACCTGATTGGATCAGGTCCTTAAACTGAGTCATCTTCTCAATATAGGTCTCCATCACTTCCACAACATTCTCCCGATTCTGATCGAATACCGGCACCCACATATCCGCCGATGATGCGGCGAGCCTTACCGTACTGTCAAATCCTCCCGATGCCAGGTTCAGAATGTTCTTTTCATTCTGTTCCTTATCCAACACCGTCAGGGCCAAAGCAAAGGAGGTAAGGTGGGAAATATGCGAAACGTAGGCGGTATGCAGGTCATGTACTTTTGAACTCATGAAAATGAGCCTCATATTCAATGCCATGTATAAATTTGTGATTGTCTCCAATGCTTTGGGGTTGCTTTGCGACATGTCACAAATGATACCTACTTTCTTATTGAATAGTCCGGGGAAGGCAGCCTCAGGACCCGAGTATTCAGTTCCTGCCATCGGGTGGGAGGGAACATAATTTGATCGTTTCGGATGGTTTCTAACCTGTTCAGTAATGATCATCTTAGTTGAACCGACATCCGTAACCGCCTGATGTGTAACATAATCCAGAACAAACGGCAAAAGGGTGAGAATTGCGTCAACAGGGATCGCCAGAATGATCAGATCCGA
>JAPLDV010000359.1 GCA_026391235.1 Bacteroidia bacterium
CGTATTCAAATACTTTAGTCTGGCCGAGCTGGAAGAAAGATTCACCGGCCCGATGCTCCTCTCCTTCAACGACCAGGGCCTGAATGATTCCCTGAAAATATTCCTGCACCAGAATTTCAGATTACCATCCGCATTGGAAACCAAACCGATCGATGATAAAACAATCGAAATTTATATGGCCTGCCGGGAATCAACCGACTACCAGGTAGCACTCGATACATATCTGAAATATTTCAAGAACCAAAACCTGAAAGATATGTTCCTGGCAGATACCCATCGTCGCTTCGATAATAAAATCAAGTTCCTACTCGAACAAAAACTGATCGGGCTATGACACAAACCGATATCGATACCATTAAAGCCTGGCTGAATTCCGGCCGGGATTATAACGCCGGCGTAGCCATCTATGAGAAATATTCGCGCAACAGTGCGCTGAAGCGCATTTTCCCCGGCAAAGAAACCCGCTTCGCTTTCAAACTCGCATACGAGCTTAAAAAACTCATCCCATCAAACTCAAAACCGGAATCGCTAAAACAAGTTGCTCCCAAGCCATCAGGACTCAAACCGGTGACAACAGGATCGATATACCTCGATGCGATCATTAATGATGACCCAAACCTACCGAAGGTCATCCGGCAGATCATCTCGGAATACAGTACCGTTTATAACCAGCGGTCCATTGCTCACCATTCATTGAAGAGAATTGCTCCGGATAACCGCCCCGACAATGTGGAATCCCGCAGAATCATTGTCGAACAGATTTCCGAACTTTCTGACCGGATGGAAGAACTGTACCAGGCACATCAAATCTGGCTTAACGATAAAATCCTGCCTAATGAGATCCGGCTGTTCCCTCCGGATGAGCCGATCACACCTAAGGTGGAACTGGAAACCGCCGAAGAATTATCCAGGAAACGGTTGAACCTCATGAAGACCCTTAGCAAGGATTATAACTTGCTCAACTTCTGCTCCATCGCCAAACAACCGGTTATGAATGAAATGCGTGATGGGCCCAAGCGTATTGCCCTGGAGAAAAGGATCCTCGCCAAAACAAACAAAATCAAAGAGCTAACCGCCAAAATAAATGGTCTTAATAAAGTCAGCTGACATTAAAACACCTGTTCAGGAGGCCGCAAAGAATCAACAAGATATGGTTCCGATGGCCATTATGGAATCGGATGCTGATCAGAATCCGGATCTGGTTGTGTTCCAATCCGGAGCCCTGACCAAGAGCATCGGGGTAATTGTACCCGGCCGGCAGAAGCATTATTATTCCGATGGGAATTTCAACCTGCTCCGGCTGATATTCCACATTCTCAAACAAACTGGCCCGGCTCACATCCTGATGGCCACCTATTCGATCTCGCAGGACTCGCTCGAGAAGGTCCGGAACCGGCTCAACCATAGCGAAATTCTCTCCATCCGGTTCCTGATCGATAACCGGGTAAAAGTCATGAGTCCCCTGCCCTTCCAGATGCTGAAGGAGGGATTCACCTACCGGTGCATCTCCCTTCATGCAAAAGTGGCGCTGATCTATAACGATGATTGGAAGATATCCATCGTCACCTCCCAGAACGCGACCGATAACCCCAAGCTTGAACGCGGGGTGATCTTCACCGATGATCAGATCTTTAACTTCGATAAACAACAACTGGAAAATGCTTTTAAACGAGGAACAGATTAGCGAAATCGAATCGATGGCAGAACTCTTTTTCGATATCGCCGATATTGCTGTCAATATCGAGGTCAATCCCATGGATCTGCGCGATGAGATAAACTCTGGGCAGGGAGTTGCTTTCGCTGCTTATAACCGCGGATGGTTTAAAGGCGAAATTCCGCTACGGAAATCAATTGCCCAGGCAGCAGCCAATGGTTCCAACCCCGCACAAAACATGCTCCTTGACCTACGGACAAAAGCACAAATCTCAAATCTATGAGCAAAGAGTTACTATCGCTCGAAAATATACCCTGGCAAATCATTAAAAATCATTTGACAGATCCTGACCATATCCAATTGTCGGAGGAACACCGGAACATGCTCGACCGCGTGTTCTCCATGCAAAGGATACTGCAACGATACCCTCAACCCAGGACTGCCCTGGCGTTGCATCAGGCAAAATTTCCTGACATATCCAGGCGAACCGCGTATAACGACCTGAATTACGCCCGGGAACTGGATAACACCTACCATAGTTTTGACTATGAGTTTTATAACAACTGGCTGATCTCGGATATCTTCGATCAAATACAGGCGGCCAAAGCCAAGGGGGATATGAAAGCCTGGGCGGCCGGTCATGCCAATCTCAAAAAAGCCATCGGTGAAAGGCCAATGGCAGAAACCGATCCAAAACTCCTGGAAAAACACACCTTCCTGATCCAGATCAATAACATGGCCGGTGGAATCCAGATGAACATCGATGAGATGGAAAAACTCCCGGCCAAAATCCGACAGGAAATTGCCGATGCCGTGTTTGAGGAAATCACAGATGAACAAGCCGAGCAAATGATCAATTCCTGATGGAACCCGTAAATCTGAACAGGCCACAGTATAACTCGCTGCTCCACGGGGCAAAATCCCGGGTTGATGTTTGGAGCCGGGGAACCGGGAAATCATACCTGGTTGGATGGGATATTCATACCGTCAACCGCAAAATGCCCGGCGCCTTGATTTCAGTGACCGGCCAGACATACGGCCAGCTCCTCACCAGAACCCTGCCATCGACCTTCAAGTTCTTGGAAACCCTCGGGTACATGAAAGACAAGAATTATGTGGTCGGCCGCCGGCCACCGCCCTCCTTCCACTCACCATTGGAAAAGATCATGAAATTCGATAATGTCATTTCCTTTTCAAACGGAAATGCCATCCTCATGCTCTCGCAGGATCGGATCGGATCAGCCAGGGGGCCTAATGTCGATTATGAAATCCTTGATGAAGCCCTGACGATCGATAAAGAGAGATACGATCAGGAAACTTCGCCAACAAACCGCGGAAACGAATCGCTCTGGGGAACAAGGTCCCCTGATCCGATTCCATTTCACCATGGATATCACTATGTTTCTTCCATGCCTTACACCCAGACACAGAAGTGGCTCCTGTCATTCGCCAACTATTACCAGGAGGAAACCGGAATCCAACTCTTTTCTATTTGGAACCGCCTCGTGAAACTTCAGTTGGAACTGATCCCGGCCTATTATGCCAAGGACTCAAAACTGTACCGGGAAATATGGAACGAAACCATCAGGCTACGGAAGCAGATCCTGCCGTTCGTATCCAAAACCGGTCTGCTTTTCACTCTCGCCAATGCCTTCGATAACCTTGACAATGTGGGAATGTCATACATTGTCCGTGAGTATGAAAAGCAAAACCTGCTGACGTTCCTGATCGAGATTATGAACCTCATGCTGGACACGGTAGAAGATTGTTACTACCACATCAACGAGACAAAGCATGTGTACTTCAATGCCACCAACGATGGTTTTATCCTTGACCTGGCAGAGAACACCAACTTCAATTTCCAGAAGCTGGCCTCACATGATTCCCGCTTCGATGCCGATTGCAACCCCAATGTACCGTTGGAGATATCACCGGATTGGGGCTCCAACATCAGCCTCCTGTCAGTCGGCCAGGAAGGCTCGTTTGATTTCGTTATTAAGCAGCCGGCCACTACCGACAACTTCATTAATGAGTTCCTTGTCAAGCCTGATCAGTCAAACGATGTAATGATTAATTCGCTTGTAGATCAGTTTACTGATTACTACAAGCATCATATCGATAAGACGATCATATACTTCCGTGACCGGTACGGGGACAGCAAGAATCCCAACGTTAACAAATCAAGCAGTTACAATGAGCAGGCAATCGCAAGGCTTGAGCGTAACCACTGGACTGTGATCCAGGAAGTGCATAAAGGCATGGAACCACCGCAGCATGACAAGTACCTGTTATGGGGTAACATCCTAAGAGGAAGTGATCCTTCCTTCCCTGCCATCCGGTTCAATGGCAGCAAATGCAAGTACACCTTGATCTCCATGAACAATACCCAGGTGATCCAGAAGGAAGGGAAGTTCACCAAGAACAAAGCATCCGAGAGATCCAAAACCATTTTACCTGAAGAAGCAACCCACTTCAGTGATGCGGTGGATAAACGCATCTGGACCAAGTACGGTCATCTCCTTTCAGCCAGTCACTCATTCGTACCTGCCCGTACCTGAAAAAGGCGAATATGGCGAATATGGTATGGATTCAGGACTCAACGAGTTGAGCCCAGAACCATGGTATAGGACTCATATTTCCTGAAAATCGAGGCTTTGCCTTCGCCTTACGCCATAGGGCGGGGTCGGCTCACATAGGTAAAAACGGTTTACCGTTTTATCATTTCCGCTGCTAACATTATTTATTTGAGCTGATTACAGCAAATAATGTTGCACCGGAATCCCGGACTACTTTTTCTTTGGGCGATCAAAGAAAAAGTAGGCAAAAAGAAATTCGATCTTCGCCAGATTGGCAGCTTTTCAGCTGGAAGTTCTTTTTCACCACAGCCTGAAAAAGAACCAAAAAAGGCGCTGTCTTTGGCGGCATCTTGCATTTCAAGGAGAACTTGCCAAAAAAAGGTTAATAAAAATTGTTTATAATGAAAAAGGATTTACTTTTGCATTAACATGCTTACCCCGCT